>NZ_VATM01000023.1:0-57438 GCF_005781075.1 Escherichia sp. E2562
TGTTTTCAGGGAGGAGATCACCACGACCAAGACGTTTTAGCTTCTTCACCAGGATAACATCACCGTCTTCCACTTTCATACGTAGCAGATCCAGCCCCCTCTGTCGGTAGTGGGATCTGAACAACCACCAATAGCCTGAGCAACATCTATTGCGTAGGCTTTTTTTATCAAAAATACCCTGATATTACCGATGTTTTTGGACTATAGCCCTGACGCGTATTGACTGAAAATAGTGCTATCAGAGTTCCATCAAGTTGAACGCAATACAACAACGATATTATCCAGACAGGCGCTTTATGTACGTCATCAGCACGACATAACCCGGCCTTCTGCCCCACTCCGATCTGGCGAATAACGCCCAAAGATGCTCACAACTCAACAGATAAGTGAGCCGCTACCCGCTATTTTTACCTTATTGCATCTGAAATGTTTACTTTGCCACTTGTATGTAGCATTCTTGACGAAATTCATCATTTCAGCATAAAGGCAGAAAATCATGGATACGCCTGTCCATCTGTTAAAAGTTGCGCAACGTTCAGAGAAAATGCTGTTTTCTCTTACCGAACAAATTCAGTCACAGAAAGAAGAGTTGCAGGAAAACAAGTTTTATCAGGTCTATGCCAAGGCGGCGCTTGCCCGGCTGCCCCGTCTCACGCGCGCCAGCGTGGACTACGCCGTCAACGAGATGGAAGAAAGCGGCTATGTGTTTGATAAGCGCCCCGCTGGTAGCTCCACCAAGTACGCCATGTCGATTCAGAACATTATCGACATTTACCATCACCGTGGCGTTCCTAAATATCGCGACCGCTATCCATCGGCATTCGCCGTTTTCATCGGCAACCTGAAAGGTGGCGTGTCTAAAACGGTCTCTACCGTTTCTCTGGCCCATGCGCTACGCACCCACCCTCACCTGCTTTATGAAGACTTACGCATCCTGGTGGTTGATCTCGATCCGCAGTCTTCGGCAACCATGTTCCTCAACCACACCCGGGCCATTGGCATGGTGGAAGCCACCTCCGCACAGGCCATGCTGCAAAATGTGTCGCGCGAGGAGTTACTCTCAGAATTTATCGTGCCTTCCATTGTGCCGGGCGTAGATGTACTGCCAGCCTCAATTGAAGATGCGTTTATCGCCTCACGCTGGGATGAGTTATGCGCCGAACACCTGCCGGGGCAAAATGTTCACGCTGTGCTGAAAGAGAATGTGATTGATAAACTGCGCAAGGATTACGATTTCATCTTTATCGACAGCGGCCCACACCTTGACGCGTTTCTCAAAAATGCCATCGCCTCAGCCGATCTGCTGTTAACGCCGGTTCCGCCTGCACAGGTCGATTTCCACTCGACGCTGAAATATTTAACCAGACTCCCTGAACTGGTTGAAATTATTAATGAATCCGGCATGAAGTGTAATCTACGGGGCAATATCGGCTTCATGTCAAAACTGTCAAATAAATCCGACCATAAGCTTTGCCATAGCCTGGCAAAAGAGATTTTTGGCGGCGATATGCTCGATGTCGCGTTACCGCGACTGGATGGCTTTGAGCGTTGCGGCGAGTCCTTCGACACCGTTGTCTCGGCAAACCCAGCCACCTATATCGGCAGCAGCGAAGCGTTGAAAAATGCCCGCCACGCCGCTGAAGATTTCGCCCGGGCAGTATTCGACCGCATTGAATTTATCAGAACCAACGGAGTTGTATGATGAGCGCCAAGAGAGTCACCATAGGCCGTACCTTCAAAACCCCTGCGCTGCACGAGGATGATGGCGGACCGTCTCAGGAGCAAATCTTTACTCTCTCCACTGGGCGTCATGTTACTTTTTCGTTGCGCACAATCCCGGCCAATGAGGTCGAAAAAGGAACCTATGTCATTCAGGAGATAAACGGTCGCGATCAGACCTCGCTGACCAGCGAGTCCCTGAAAGACATTACCCGCACGCTCCGCCTGCAACAGTTTTTCCCTTGCATCGGTATTGAGCGGGAAGATGGTGTGGAAATTATTGATGGTTCCCGCAGACGCGCGGCGGCAATTTTGTGCCATACCCCGCTGAAAGTACTGGTCACCACTTCAACGGTGTCTGCCGATGAGGCTCGTAAACTGGCGGCAGATATTCAGACGGCGAAAGAACATAACCTGCGTGAAGTTGGGTTACGCCTGATGGCGCTTAAGGCATCAGGGCTGAATCAGAAACAGATAGCCGCACAGGAAAAACTGTCACCGGCCAAAGTCTCCCGCGCCATGCAGGCGGCCTCCGTTCCGCAGGAGCTGGTTTCACTGTTCCCAGTGCAGTCGGAGCTTCATTTTTCCGATTACAAATTACTGGCTGCGGTAGACGAAAGTCTCGCCGAGAAAAATGTCGAACTGAGCACGCTGATCGAACAAATTTCAGAAGATATTGATCTTATTCTGAGCGAAGGTGGCCTTGCGGAAGATGAGATTAAAAATAAGCTGCTGAAGCTTATTCAGAAAAAATCGTCTTTGCTGATCTCGCTGCCTAAAAAAGAGAAAGCGAAGGTCGTTTCGCTGTGGGCTTTTGATGACAAAGACCGATACGCGCGTAAACGCGTTAATGGCCGAACAATCTCTTTTGAATTTAATCGTCTGACAAAAGAAGTTATGGACGAGTTGGAGCAGTCAATTAATGACGTACTCGCCAGACATCTTGAGTAGGTGTTTTCGCGCGGACATCATGAATGTGCGCGGTAATGGCTATTTAGCCCGACGTAGTTTCTTGCCGGATGCGGCGTAAACGCCTTATCCGGCCTACAGATTTATGTAAATGTAAGCGCTTACTTCATGTAATAACCTGATATTGCTGACAATTTCAACAAAAAATATCCCGTTAACATCAGATAATTCAACGAGCTGACGTGCAGGAAAATGAATTACCCTTCACATCAGCTATATCAGCAGTCAAATACCTGATGGTGAAACGAAATACTCAGGCATTACCTATGAATTATAATTGTGCCACAACAGAACTATTCCTGCGATGACAACAAAAAAACCGATAACGCCGAGTAACAAACTGATCGATACCTGATGACTAAACTTAATTTTTCGGTTACTGAACATAATCTCATATCCTTCCATCTTGCTTCTCCTTTTTCTGTGCTGGTTAATAGCAGGTATATATTTTACAGAGCAACATTTATCTACAATACTTTTCTGGGTGAAAAGAAAGTTTTTATCTTATTTCTTAATTATGTTTAATTTTCTTCTCGAAATTAACTTTTTTGTAGTATGCGCACTATCACATACTGACACTCAGCGTAAGAGAAAACCATCAGGATTTGGCCTTAGTTTAACGGCCAGGAGATGTTGAGAATATTGCTAAAGAGGAATGAGCAGCGGAAAAAAATAAAGCCGGTGAACGACAGCATGTATTCACCGGCCCCTTCCAATAGATCGATATAAGACAGAAGGAAATAAACTGTTATATCAATTTACTACTTTAATTACTTAAGTACTTTCACGGTATAACGGCCATCGGCCTGGCGATACGCACCATGAATATCGGTTTCAAAGCCCGGATAATGCGCGCCAATTTCACACAGCATCTGCAGGAACTCCAGTACCGGACGGCTTTCAGCGGTGATCATTTCGCCAGGCATCACCAGCGGTACACCCGGAGGATACGGCAGGATCATATTGGCGTTCACGCGACCGACCATGTCATCCAGATAAACTTCTTCCACTTCGCTATGCAGTTCTTTCTGGAATGCACGATACGGCGTTACCACCATTTCAGGCAGAACTTCGAACGCGCGATACATCAGATCCGGCAAATTATGGTGAGAAATCAGTTTATGAATATTCTGTGCCAGTTCCTGAATACGCATGTCTTCATAGAATTCAGGATCTTCCTGATACAGTGACGGCAGCATGTTTTTCACACGCAGGTTTAAATCAAAGGCGCGTTTGAACTCGGTCAGACCACGCAACAGGCTCAGAGCTTTGGTTTTATCGATACCAATGCTGAAGAGGAAGAGCAGGTTATAAGGACCGGTTTTCTCAACGATAATGCCATGCTCATCAAGGTATTTCGCCACAATGCTCGCTGGAATACCGAAATCGTCCATCGTGCCGTCTTTCGTCATACCCGGCGTCAGCAGAGTGACTTTGATCGGGTCCAGATACATATGCTCGTTGTCAATGTTCTGGAAACCATGCCAGCCGTTGTCAGAATTGAGCGGCCAGCATTCAACCTGGTCAATCTGCTCTGGCTGCCAGACATCAAAGAACCAACCTTCTGATTCACCTTTTAAGCGTTTAATCTCTTTACGGAACCTGATTGCACGATTAATAGAGCCATCAATCAGACGCTTACCGGCATTACCTTTCATCATTGCCGCAGCCGTTTCAGTCGATGCGACAATACCGTAGTGCGGTGAAGTCGTGGTGTGCATCATATAGGCTTCGCTGAACGTCTCTTCGTTGACATCCCCTTTCACATGGATCATGGATGCCTGAGAAAACGCTGCGAGCAATTTATGCGTAGACTGAGTTTCGTAAATCACTTTACCTTCAACACGACCACCGCTCATCCCGCATTTACCTTTGTAAATTGGCGAGAAATTGGTGTAAGGCACCCAGGCGGAATCAAAGTGGATGGATTTTACGTCCAGCGTTTTCTTGATGTAGTCGGTGTTGTACAGCAGGCCGTCATAAGTCGAGTTGGTAATAACAGCATGTACAGGCCAGGTGGCATTCGGAGTTTCTTGCACGCGTTTGGCGATGGTTTCATGCTGAAATTCGCTCTGCGGAATACCGCCTAAAATACCGTAAGCATTACGGGTCGGGCGGAAGTAGATCGGCGTAATATCGCTCATCATCATCAGATGGGTCAGCGATTTGTGGCAGTTACGGTCAATCAGCACAGTGCTGCCCGCCGGAGCGGAATACATACCGACGATTTTGTTAGCGGTTGACGTACCGTTGGTGACCATATAGCTGCGTTCAGCGTTGAACACGCGAGCAATATACTCTTCCGCTTCTTTGTGCGGACCAGAGTGATCCAGCAGAGATCCCAGCTCAGATACCGAGATGGAGATGTCTGATTTCATGGTGTTTGCACCAAAGAAGTCATAGAAAATGCTACCGACAGGGCTTTTCAGGAATGCCGTACCGCTCATATGACCAGGGGTACAGAATGTGTACTTACCTTCACGAACATATTTGAACAGGGCTTTGGTCAGTGGCGGCAGAATGGTATCGATATATTCGTCAGTATTTTGCTTGATTTTTAAGGCGATATCTTCTGCCGCGCCCAGCGCGTATTCGAAGAAACGCACCTGCATACGCAGCTCGTTAAGGCTGACATCCAGGGTAGAGTGAGTATTTGCAAACGCATACAGTGGCATGTACTCATTCATGGCGCTGATTTCTTCGCACAGAGCAAGATTGTACTTATCCCAGTCGAAGATCACGCCGCAAAGTTGAGCATTATTTTCAATCAGCTTCAGCAGATCTTCGCGGTCGTTTGGATAGACAACGTGGAAGCCCCGTTTTTCAAGGGCGCAATGCAATTCACGGATAGGCTCTTCTTTAAAGTAAACACCCATCTGATTCATTATCGCGATAACGTTCATATTTATATCTCCTGATAGAGCTGGCTCCTCCCGTCTCGTTGTGGGAGAACGAGAGGAACGCAGAGAAACGAAGGGAATTAGTGGGTGTCTACGCTGCTAACGTCGTCAGCAGCATGTTCGCGCTGGTGCAATTTACGACCGTAAAACATCAGGATTATCAGGCTGACGATAAATGTCCCGGTCAGCTCGAAGGACGTGGCGCCTGACAGAGCGATGAAGCAGAAGACACAACCCAGCACTGAACAAACCAGGCTGGCGCTGTTACGCAGGTTGACGCCTTCGAAACGAATCAGATCAACACAGGAGTAGAAGTAAGGAAGCATGGTTAACAGCACGGCGATCCCGGTTAGCACACCAAACAGGTCAGAAGCTTTACCACCGGTAGAGTTCATCACCGTGATCAACACCATCAGGGCTGTCATTTTCACCGCTGCAAGCAGCAGGCCTTTTTTAGGGATGTTATTACTGTCAACATCACCATAAACTTTCGGGAAGTTGCCGTCGTTTGCCGCACGGACACCCGCCTGGCCAACCAGCATCATCCAGGAACCGAGGGAAGTCAGACAGGCGAAAGCGGTAAAAGCAGAAACCACCGGTGCGGCCCAGCCGCCAAACATCGTCGCGGCGCTAACGGCGAACGGAGCACCAGAAGCAGCCATACGGTCGGCAGGGAACATCCCGGAAAGCACCTGGGTTGCGGCAATATAAACAATACCGGCCATTGCCGTGCCAAGCATGGTTGCCAGCGGAACGGTGCGTTTTGGATTCTTCACCATGCCGCTGCTCACCGCAGCAGATTCAACGCCAACGAAAGCCCACAGGCAGAGCAGAATACTGTTAATCACAGCGCGGCTGTCAGTCGTACCGGAGGTGTTCCAGTTCGCCTGGTAAGTCGCCAGATCAAACCAGTGCCAGCCAATAACAGCAGTCAGCGCGACAGGAATCAGTACCAGTATCAGGCCAATCGTCGTCAAACGACTCACCCAGGTACCGCCAAGCATGTTGACGAACGTAAAGATCCAGACGATAGCAATACAGGCAATGCCGGCTGGAATTGGGCTATTTAATACAGGGAAGAAAGTAGAAAGATAAGAGACTGCGGTAATACCAATAGCAAGGTTACCGATCCAGTTCGCATGGTAATAAAGAACACCGGTCTGGAAACCGAATGCCGGAGATATTTCCCCCGCATAAGCAATTGGACCACCTTGTTGCGGGTTTTTGGTCGCCAGGCGGGCATAAACATAGGCCAGCGACATCGCGCCAATAATAGAGATAATCCATCCCCAGATTGCAATACCACCAATGCTGGCAAGATTCGCGGGTAATAATGCAATCCCGCTGCCCATCATATTACCGGCTACCACGCCAGTACAGGCAAATAGCCCGATCTGTTTGGCAGAACTCATATTTTCAATCTCCTGGATTTAATATTCAAGGCACTAGTCAACATGTAAACAACGCTGCAGACTGGCCGACTACAGAAAAGAGTACTAATTCAGGAGAATGAAGTCCTAAAGATAAAATGAATAAACAATAAACGATATATAAATGATGTTTTTTAGAGAACCATAAAGGTTATCTGGATTATCTACGGTTATCATGAAAAGATAAATCTTGTTGAATATCAACAAATTAAAGTAACTTTCTTAAGAATAAAACCGTAGTTCATCTGACTTATGATGGATTACGTAAAATATAAATACGGTGACTGATGACATGAAAAAAACGCCTTATCATATTATTTAAGAAAAAATATGATAAGGCTTCATTTATTCTGCTGAAGAATAATTTTCAAGGTAGGGTACGATGCGGTTTAGTGATGTCTGGAATATTCCGTTTTTAATCCAGTACAGCGTGTTTTCACCAGGACGCAAATTAAATGCGGTAATATAGGCATCAGCAGCAAGACGGTTTTCGCCTTTCATTTCGTAGACTTTTCCCAGCAGGATATAGTTTAGCCAGGAGAGCTCATTTCGGATACCAAGATTAATTGCCTGATACGCCTCCTCCACGTTGCCACGATCTAACAAATCGACAGTTTTAATCTGATAGTAAATCGCTGAATCCTTGATCCCTGGGCTGTTACGAATTTTCTCCATCGAGGCATATAACGTTTTAAGCTGTTTGTCATCAAGCAACTGCTGCGTATGGCGAAAAATATCGATCAATGCTTTTTCAGCATTAACATAGGTAAATTCCGGGGACTGTTTCGCCACGTCTTCGAGGATTTCACTGGCTTTGTTTAGCGATGCAGCATCCCCCTGCATTAACAACTGATGTGCTTCAAAAAAATGTGCCAGAGACTGACTTTTAATGGGTTGATAATGGTTCATCATTTCCGTCATTTTGTCTGACCAGGATAGCGAGAGCGCCGATGATAAATTGCTCAGTAAATCATTCTGGATCGCAACCTCATTAGACCCCGTAATGAAGTAACGTTTATCCAG
The DNA here is from genome assembly GCF_005781075.1 of Escherichia sp. E2562. NCBI lineage: Bacteria > Pseudomonadati > Pseudomonadota > Gammaproteobacteria > Enterobacterales > Enterobacteriaceae > Escherichia > Escherichia sp. E2562. The sequence goes on from NZ_VATM01000023.1 coordinate 8,042, forward strand.
CATAACCTCGCCGTTCGCATGATCGACCAGGCGGACAGACATAAAACATTGCTGTGCGCGATAGTGACGTTGATTGAGAAACTCCAGCGTTAACGTTTTCCCTGAATTTCCCGAAACATGGCCACTGTAGTTTATTTTGTCATGCACCATATAATTAGAAAATGTGTTAAGCGTGGATGTCACCAGGCTTCCTAAGCCAACGGCATAAAAAAGCTGTAAATTCCAGTTATTACATGCATTTCCATTAACGAGGTGTATATCAATATCAAGTGGATTCAGCAGAAGCTGAGTATTGGTCGTCGTTAAATTAGATTTAATTGCTGTTTTTGCAACCATAAATACACAACTGAGCACGGCTAGTAAAAATATAGCCCAAACGATAACAACACGGAAATGATGATATTTACGCGGCTGATTATCCGTTAATTGAGGTGCGGTAATGGTGGGGGCATTGGTCGGTGGCGGAGTATCAGACATAATATCGGATTGTTCAGGCGTCAATTCCATTTCTTCAGCACACCATATTACCGGCGCGGTGAGTTTATATCCACGCTTGGGGATAGTAACGATATATTCATTATTTTCATCATCATCGCCATTTTTTAATGACTTGCGTAATTCAGAAATAGATTGTGTTACAACGTGGCTGGTAACGATATTACGCTTCCACACATGGTCAATCAACTCATCGCGCGTAAGCACCTCTCCGGGGTGATGAGCAAGAAAAACCAGAAGATCGATTAATCGCGGTTCGAGTGTTGTCCGCCGCCCGTTGCAGCTGATTTGATTAACATCGGGACTGACTAACCATTCGCCCACTCGAACGACAGGTTGCTGCATAAAATTAGCTCCAAAAAACGGCTTGTTATATGCAGATATTAACACCCTCTTCAATTGTTGCATCTGTTTCCATATTATTAACCATAAAATAAGTTAAATCTGTAGCAAAAATAAACCAACTTAAGATATTTAATGAGATTAACTCAGGTGTTTACCCTGGCTAATATAAAGGCATTTATATTAATCCTATATAAATAGATTAAGCCTACTACTAAAAATTAACCAGTCCAAACCAGGAGTAGTAACGAGAAAAACAGGAATAGTAATCGTAGTTATCGACAACGATGGCAGATATAACACCCTGGTAGGGTGCTATATCTGATGTGCATCGGGGATAATCAAAGATCATTAATCGGTAATTTAAAGAAGGCGATCATTTCCTGTAATTGTCTGACCTGATCATGCAGACTCAGTGCGATGGTTTCCGATTCGCCGACCAATATGCTATTACGCTGCGTCACGCTATCCATTTCAGTCAGTGCATACGCAACCTGCTGAATTCCCTTGCTCTGCTCTTCAGACGCCTGTGAGATATCATTCATAATGCTGTTGACATCATAAATGGCATCTACCATTTCATTAATCGTCTTACCCGCATTGGAAGCCAGCGCATTGCCTGTATTAACATGTTCAACGGCTGTGGTTATCAATTCATTGATTTCTTTTGCCGCACTGGCGCTGTTTTGAGCCAGATGCCGTACTTCACTGGCAACGACAGCAAATCCACGTCCATGATCTCCGGCTCTTGCCGCTTCAACAGCAGCATTAAGCGCCAGGATATATGTCTGGCGAGCGATGTCATCCACAACTTTGTTAATTTCCGATATCTTTTTAACACTTTGCTCAATAGTACGGATGGTTTCCGTAACCGCCTGCGCCGCCGTCAGCCCTTCCTGTGCCGTCGTATTTGCCGCGCTGGCAAATTCATTCGCTTTTTTTGCGTTGTCAGCATTATGCGCGACTGTCGTACTAATCTCTTCCATATTGGCAGCCGTAAGCTGTAATGCCCCCGCCTGCTCCTCTGTACGAGTTGACAGGTCGCTGTTGCCATGCGCCATTTCATCAGTACTGTCACTGATTAATTCAATTGAACTTTTAAACGTTGTAAGGATTTCGCTTAAATTGAGCCGCATAGTATCCAGTTGCTCAATAACTTCGCCAATTTCGTTTTTCTGACCGATGTCTAAGGTATGGTTAAGTTCGCCATTAGAAATTAAAGAAAAGCATTCTTTAATGTATTCAAATCGTGAGAATACTTTATTTTTTAACCATAGCCAGCCAACAACCGATAATATTATCCAAAAACCGAAAGAGAATATACTAACATAATAAGAGTCAGTTAACAGACAGTTAATAATATCCTTAGCTTCAGGCTCATCATATTTATAGACATAATCATCCAGAGCATTTTCCTGAATAACAAAATTATCGACCTCTTTTTGCACTTCACTCAGTCGACCCGAACTAAACGCCTTTTCAACATTTGCAAAAGCATTACTGACTGCCTGAGTGGATTTCGAACCAACTTTAGCATCATCAGAAATTACATTCAGATACTCATGGAAATAATTTTTAGCAGATTCCATGTTATGCATGGATTTACTATTGTCACGGTAATCCCATTCTTCAAAGACAAGTTCAAGCGCTTGCCGTGTCTTTGACAATTTATTGATCTGATCTAAACCTGTCGTTAGCCTGAAAACGTTATTCTTAATCTCAATAAAATGATATAATGTTATAATATTTGACATAGTGAAGAGCAAAACAACAAAAGAAACGGCAATAATAAAAGTTGTTTTTAGAGATAATGAGTCAGGTAAGAACCTGAGCTTCTCGCTGATTTTTGATGAAAAAATCATTATTCACCTGACCTGTAAGCATGAAAATTACTAAAGCAACATTTTAGTCAACTGATATTTCTGCTGTACGCTCAACCAATTGCATTTCTTCACTGTTAAGCAATTTTTCAATATCTACGAGAATAAGCATTCTGGAATCAAGCGTACCTAAGCCAAGCAAGTAATCCGTAGCTAATTTTGCGCCACTAAAATCAGGTGCCGGGCGAATTTGTTCGGGTGACAAGGAGAGCACATCAGAGACACCATCGACCACTATCCCAACTATTTTATTAGAAAAACTTAACACGATAACGACTGTGTTTTCATCAAATGCGACAGTGTCGAGATGAAATTTAACGCGAAAGTCAACTACAGGTACAATAACGCCGCGAAGGTTTGTCACACCGGCAATAAAATCAGGGGTATTCGCAATGCGTGTAACACGTTCATAGCCGCGAATTTCCTGAACCTTTAATATCTCGATCCCATACTCTTCTTGTCCAAGAGTAAAAATTAAATATTCATTACCGACATTTTCTTTTGCCGACTGCTTATCGTTATCTGTGAGTTTCATAATGTATTCCTTAATTGAGAACCTTGCCGGAATCCACTATTGCAGGCGTCATTGCTGTTCTGGAATAAAGCGCAGCAACATCCAGGATCATAGCTACGCTGCCGTCCCCCAGAATAGTGGCAGCAGCAATTCCCGGCACCTTACGATAGTTTTGTTCGAGATTTTTGACGACAACCTGATGCTGACCAATCAGTTGATCAACCAGTAGCGCATAACGAACGCCAGCACTTTGCACGACGACCGCAATACCTTCATTTACACTCTGTAAATCACTCTGGATACCGAAAAGATTATTCAGCTCTATGAGGGCCAGATATTCCTCTCTGACTTTCAATACCAGCTCACCGCCGGACATTCTGTTTAACGGCATTTCCAGTAACATCAGCGATTCCATCACTGCGCCAAGCGGAAGAACATAAATTTCTGACCCAACGCGTACAGACATACCGTCCAGAATTGCCAGCGTCAGAGGTAATATTATCCGGATAGTGGTTCCACGCCCCTGCTCTGAATGGATTGTCACATGGCCGCCCATATCCTGAATGTTTCGTTTCACGACATCCATACCAACACCACGACCGGAGACATCGGTAACTTTCTCTGCGGTGGAGAAACCCGCTGCAAAAATGAGCATCCAGACTTCTTCATCGCTGGGGTTATCACTAATAGCGACGCCCTGCGCATGAGCGCGATTAAGGATTTTTTCTCTGTTGAGGCCGGCGCCATCATCCACGACTTCGATAACAATATTACCGCCGTGGTGCTCTGCCGATAGCGTCAGGCTACCGGTAGCAGGTTTACCATTAGCGAGCCTGACATCAATCGGCTCAATACCGTGATCCAGACTATTACGTACCAGATGTGTAAGAGGGTCGATAATGCGTTCGATTAAACTTTTATCCAGTTCAGCAGAACCGCCCCACAGCGTCAGTTCTACCTGTTTATTTAATTTATTAGCAAGATCATGAACTAAACGCGGAAAACGGCTGAAGACATATTCCATCGGCATCATACGGATCGACATCACCGATGCCTGCAAATCCCGTGCATTACGTTCGAGTTGCGCAATACTGTTAATCAGCGAATCGTACTGAGCAGGATCCAGCCCCGCAGATAACTGTGTAAGCATGGTCTGGGTGATAATAAGTTCACCGACCTGGTTAATTATCTGATCTACTTTTTCTACGGCGACACGAATACTACCGGATTCAGTACCTTGTTTACGGGATTCGCTGGCACCACGCAGTTTTCTTGCTGGCGCAGCGCCAGTCGGGGAACTGGCTGTTGCAGAAAATCCACTATCGTTTGTTTCTCCCGCAACACCGCCTGTATCCGGACAGGTATTTTCTACAAAATCGTCATCACAAACATCAATTGTGATTTGTTCTGGTTCCAGAATAAAACATAATACCGCCAGAATATCATCCGCAGCGGTAGTGGTAAACATACGAGCCTGCAGGCTGCTTTTCTCAATTTTAAGATCCTGCAACTCGCCAAGATTTTTAAGTTCCTCAACAAGAGGTTCGAAATCCTTTTCTCCCAGATCCCTGAGGGTAATCTTTAAAATATCTTCTCCCGTTCCTGTATCTTTTTTACTTTCTTTTATCGGCTCGGACTGAGTGTTGTTATTAACAGTGCCCTCCCTGGATTCCAGGGCCATCTGTCTCAGTGCCTCGCAAATATACCGGTAGCTGTCCTCATCCGGCGAGCGGGAAGATTTATATGCATCAAGTTGATCCTGCATAATATCCTTACTTTCTAAAAAAAGATTAATGATGCCTTCATTGAGCTGGAGTTTTCCGCTGCGGGCATCATCCAGAATATTTTCCAGAATATGCGTTGTTTCCTGCAATATGGTAAAACCAAATGTCCCCGCGCCGCCTTTAATCGAATGAGCGGCTCGGAAGATAGCGTTCAGGCTTTCCTTATCAGGCGTTCGCGGATTAAGCTCAAGCAAATGCCCTTCCATATCTGCCAATAGCTCATCGGCTTCATCAAAGAAAGTCTGATAAAAATCGCTGATATCCATCTTATTTCGTCTTCTCCTGAACAGGAATTTCGGACGCGGGGTGTAACGGCGGGTTAGCGGTGCCAAGTGTGCTGGATGGCGCAGAGAGTTTTTGTTCTGTCACATCACTGTTAAGCAACTTATCCTCGTTCATAATTTCTTGTTCTTTCTCTTCACTCAGCACGAGGATACTGATACGACGGTTGACGGGATCGTCTTTCGCTGTACCGGTCTGATTCATACTGTCAGCATCACCGATAACCTGTAAGAATTTGCCAACTTCCAGACCATGATTAATAAGTATTCTTCTCGCCGCGTTAGCACGATCAACGGAAAGTTCCCAGTTGCTATAGCCTGCGTCGCCGCCGGCATAAGGCAACGAATCAGTATGTCCGGTTACCATTATGTGATTCGGTAATTGGTTCAAAACAGGCACTAATGCCTCCAGAATTCCGACCATATAGGTTTCCGGTGTCCAGCTACCAACTTTAAACATCGGGCGTTCCTGGCTGTCCGTTATCTGTATCAACAGTCCATTCGGGGTCAACGATAAACGTAAATTTGAACGGAATTTGTTCAGACGGGCATCCGTCTTCATGATGTCGTGCAGCTTTGACTCTGCATGCTTCAGCGTTTTATTTCCCGAATAGAAATGATCTTCCTGCTTTTGCAAAACAGTTTTCTGAACTTCCCCATTCTGATGAACAACATCCTCGCCACCGCCGGGAATAATACTTTGGCTCTGAGTATCTTTGTCGCCATGTTCGGCCATAGGTACGCCGATGGGGATTTTGAAATACTCTGCAAGCTGATGACGCTGCTCTGGCGTGGAGGAAGAAACCAGCCACATAACCAAAAAAAAGGACATCATGGCAGTCATAAAATCGGCATAAGCAATTTTCCACGAACCACCATGTAAACCTTCTTTTTTATTACCTGAGCGTCTTACAACAACAATGTTGCCGGTCCCGTTGTTCTTCATGGGGCCTCACCTGTGGAAGAATTATTGGCCGAATATTTCGCCTGGCGAACATGTTCCTCAAGCTCGGCAAAGCCCGGACGTTCGCTGGTAAAGAGGGTTTTTCGACCGAACTCAACCGCAATTTGCGGCGCAGAACCATGAATACATGACAGCAACGTAGTTTTAATACACTGAAGCATTTTTATTTGCTCGGCACTTTTCTGCCGTAACAGAGACGCCAGCGGAAGCACCAAACCATAGGCCAGTAGGATCCCTAAAAAGGTTCCCACCATCGCATGGGCTATCAAAGCACCAAGTTCAGCGGCGGGTTTATCTACTGCGCTAAGGGCGTTTACGACCCCCATAACGGCCGCCACAATACCGAATGCCGGTAAAGCATCACCTGCAGTCTGCAAACTGTGAACCGTTGTTTCATATTCCATTTCGCAGGTTTCAATTTCCTCATCCATTAAAGATTCCATTTCAAAGGCGTTCATACTGCCACTGATCATCAGTCGCAGGTAATCAACCATAAAATTCATCACGCTTTTATCTTTCAATAAGCGGGGATAAGAAGAAAAAATATCACTGCTTTCAGGATCTTCAATATCATTTTCCAGTGACATTAGCCCTTTTTGACGTCCTTTACTTAGCAGTAAAAACATCATGGCCAGTAAATCCATGTACATTTCTTTTGAGTAAAGTGCCTTAGCCCGGAATAAGACAGGAAATGTTTTTATAGTTGAACGAATAGCCTTGCCATTATTACCAACGATAAATGCACCCAGACCTGCGCCAGCGATAATCAAAAATTCGGTTGGCTGATATAATGACATCAGATATCCTCCGGCGAGGACATAACCACCAAACACAGTCACAAAAACTACAAAATATCCTAATAAAACAAGCATGTTCGCTCCTTACCATCGGTCATGCCTGGTATAAAAAAGGCTGACAGAGATGTTCACTACGATGAAAAACTACCGAACATCCCGACGGCAGCGTAAACAACGACAAAGAGAAATCTCTATCGTGATAATAAAATCACGAAGGCGAATGCTCATGGTTGCATATCTGTACAGGAGGTACGACAATCACATATTAGATAATAATATCTGTAACTGAATGACCAACCTCAGGACATCAAGTTATTGCAGATTAATATCTGCATGCATTTCAAGCCTTGCTCTTAATCTTTTGATTGTCTGACTGTGTAATTGGCTGATGCGTGTTTCTGTCACAGATAACAAGAGGCCAATCTCTTTCATATTAAGATCCTGCTGATAATACAGATTTAATAGAAACTGCTCTCGCTCGGGTAACTGCTGAATTTCTTCACTAATTTTCTGCATAAGATCTTTACGCAGAATATCGTTTAAAGGATTTTCCTCATCAGTTTGAAATTCAGAAAGTTCGAACCCTTCAACCCCATCTTCCATCAGCTCATCAAGCGAACATATCAGGCTTGAGTTTGTTTCCTGTAAAACAGTCTGGTAATCCTGCAGCGACATTTCCAGTTCCGCTGCGACTTCTTGTTCTGTCGCTGCATTGCCGGTTCGCTGTTCCACGCGAGCTATCGCTGCGCTAACTTCACGCGATTTTCGCCTTATGCGGCGCGGCGCCCAGTCATTTTCACGCAGTTCATCAATGAATGCCCAGCGAACACGCTGCGCCAGAAAAACTTTCAGTTTCACCCCCATACTGGGATCAAACTGATCGACTGCGTTCATCACTGCTATTGCACCAGCCTGCATCAGGTCATCCAGTTCAACCCCGGCAGGGAGTCGAGCTTGCAATTTAAGGGCTTCGTGGCGGACCAATCCGCCAAATTGCGCCCATAAATCACTCTTATTATATGTTACAGCCAGATTATATAACCCCTTCACTTTACCATATTCCGTATTATTACAATGAAGGCTTATTATTCGGCATTCCCGGGTAATCACATAGCCTGATAAAAGCGATTAAAGTGAAACATATCAGGACTTCAATAATCAAAGGTAAATTCATCTTTTATATACCTAATAATTATCCTGATATGTATCTTACTATTATTTTAATTTAGAATGATTCCCACTCATCATCTGACTGAATTGGTGTTTTTTTCGATACATCAGGTAATACATGTTTTCTGGTTTGTTTTTTAACATTCCAGGAACGTTTATCTTTTTCTTCTTCGACAACAAAAGAAGAAACCATATTATCCAATTCCCCGGCATTCGTTTCGACATCACTGGTGGTTTTAGCGGCCTGCTCTACCATCGCAGCATTTTGTTGCGTAACCAGATCCATTTCATTGATTGCCTGCGCAATCTGGCTTATGCCGATACTTTGCTCATCAGAAGCTGAGGTAATTTCTGCCATGATATCAGTAACCTGAATGACAGATTTGACGATCTCCTTCATCGATTCCCCGGCGACAACCATCTCCTGAGAACCGGTATTCATGTTGGCGACACAAGTATTAATCAGCAAACGAATCTCTTTTGCTGCATCTGCGCTACGTTTAGCCAGGTTGCGAACTTCACCGGCAACAACGGCAAACCCGCGCCCCTGTTCACCTGCACGCGCCGCTTCTACTGCCGCGTTCAACGCCAGAATATTGGTCTGATTAGCAATGCTGTCGATAACGCCGTTGATATCTGCAATCTGGCGGGAACTGTCTGATATTTCACGCATAATTCCGTCAAGATTACTCATCACATCACCGCCGTTGCGTGCGCTAATGCTGGCGCTTTCTGCAAGTTGTCTGGCGCTGTGGGCGTTATCGGCGTTCTGACGAACGGTGATTTTTAGCTCTTCCATACTGGCAGCAGTTTGCTGCAGTGCAGAAGCCTGTTCTTCCGTGCGTGATGACAAGTCATTGTTGCTACTAGCAATTTCATGAACATTATGGTAAATCTGCTTCACGCCGCCACGGATGCCATTAACCGTTTCCGTCAGCGACAAACGCATTTTTTCAACTTCAGCCAGCATTAAGCCGATTTCATTCAGATTACCAATTTTTGTCTGATGGCTCAGGTCGCCGCTGGCTATTGCCCTGAACGCCTCTTTTGCCATCTCAAGTCGTTGAAAAAGATTGCGTTTCAACCAGATCCGCGAAACTAAAAATATTACAAAGCCCAGCAATAGCGTAATCACCGAGATGGTGGTTATTCTTTGCGTTTCTATGTCTGACTCGACATTAAATTTGTTGGTAACACGAGCGGCTTCGTCCAGATAAGCGTCAATACTAGTGCGTAATGCATGTTGCACGTCCATATCGTCAGCAACGATATTGCCTGGATAATCTTCCGGATGCGTGATGAATCCCATTTTATTGGTTTCTCTGTCCAGAGCATCCTCAAAGCTTTTTTTGACAACCAGCGCCCGGTTATGTTCTTCCTGGGTGGTGAACGGCTTATCCATAAACTGGCTGATTAGCTTACGTGATTTATTTAACACATCACGATAAGTATCTATTTCATCCTGAGTAATTTCTTGTTTGGTAATATTGTGCATCATCAGCGAATTAATTCCGCTGAAACTGTCAAGCGTATAGATAGCCGCCATCATCAGAGATTCATTCTTATCCAGAGATAAGATGGCTCTGTCAAAATTCCTTGATGCGTTATTTGAGTTCACATAACTCAAACCGGATACCAACACGAGAAATAAGATGAACATACCCAGCAGGATATTCATCCAGGTCGAAATATTAAAGTGTTTTAACATGATTTCTTAACCAAAGTAAAAAATACCCTACTGGTAAGTGATTACCCTAATAATAGATATATTTCCCCTTCCCTGAATCAGGTCAGGGTTCAATATTTACCCAAGCGTTTTGAATATAGAAAGCTGCTGCATTGCCTGAAAAACGCTCATGGATGAATTTAAAGCAAATTCAGACATTTTCGATTCAGATAATACGCTGATCATGGTGTCCCAGTCAGAACCGGTTGATTCCTGCAGTCGACTCTGTACGGTAATCGCCTGAGTATCAGCACTGCTTCCCAGCGTTTCCAGCTGTTGCAGACTTGAGCCTACACGCGCCTGGATTTTTCCCAGGTTATCAATGGCTTTATGTACATCAGTATTGGTTTGCCCAATGGTTTCTTCAAACGTTTTACGTTCAGCGTCGTTCGGGTTTTCCGGCAGATTATTTAACGCGTCAATGGTCTTCTGTAAGGATTGCAGGATATTATCGCCCGTTACCGCATCAGTCGGGAAAAGCGCATCACCTGTCGTACCGGTCTGCATTTCCGTACTGTCTGACACATTCTGTGTCATTGGCGTCGTACCGCCAACGTAGGTGCCATCGGCCTGAAACGGTGCAGCACCTGTTTTATAGCCCGCAAAAATGTACTGTCCATCGCTGTTTTTGCTGTTCGCCAGGTCGAGCAAACGGCTGCGGATCCCGGATAATTCTGTCGCCAGCGCTTCGCGGTCCGCTTTGCTGTACGTTTCAGATCCCGCCTGAACAATTTTGCCAGCAAGGTCTTCGGTCAGTAAGCCGGATATAGACGTCAGCGTGTTATCTTCCTGCCCGAGGGCATCCTGAGCATATTTTCTTGCAGTATCAAACTCGCCCAGACGTGAAAGCGCATTTTGATACATCACCGCCTGTGATGCCTGACCTGGATCGTCAGACGGTTTCAACAGAGTCTGACCGGCAGAAAGGCGCACGGAGAGATCGTTATAATTGGTCATGGCTTTAGACATACTGTCTAACTGACGCTGATACATAAAACTGGTGCTAAGGCGCATAGCGATTATCTCAAAATAGAATATGTCAGTGACGTATTATTTAAGGCTTAACAGTGTGTCAAAAAGACTGTTAGCTGTTTTAAGCACTTCGGCATTGGCCTGATAATATTGAGAAAACATCTGTAAGTTGACGTATTCCTCATTCATATCTACCCCTGAAACCGCCTGCTGTTGCATTGCCCACTGGTCGCAGGCTTTTCCGGCGGTATCCTGTTCTGCCTGAAGGGTGCTGACCGTCGATCCCACAGAACTTACCAGGTTGGCATAAGCACCGGTCAGGGTCATATCTCCGACAATCTTTTCATCCTTAAGACCGAGCAGTATCGCAATATTTTTGTTGTTGCTTTGGTCTGTCACATCTTGCGAGTCGGAGGCAGCAATTCCATCACCATCGGTAATCGCCACTTTAATGCTATCTGCCGCGCCGGAAGCAGGATTCAGCGTAAAGCTGTCACCATCATTGGGTGTACCTGTCGGTGTCACGGTGATGCCGTCAAATGAGAGTGAACCACCAGGATTAACGGTTGGCGTAACGGCTTTACCCTCGCTGTTTTTCACTTCCCAGGCATTAGATGTGCCATTCCAGGTGATAGTATAATCTTCGGCATTAACCGCTGAGGCGTTATCTATGGTCACTCCCAGGGAAGCACTGCCGCTATTAGAGTTATAGCCTGTTGCCTGCGGAGCATCGAGACTGAAAATATCGCCACCGTGATTACCGTTATGATCATAGCCACCTTTATTGACCTCATTAAATCTCGACGCCATTTTCAGCGCTAACTGATTAAGCTGATTACGGGCATCGACCAGATCGGTATTACGGAATTTAAACAAACCGCCGAGATTACCTGTCGTGGCATTTTCATCCAGCAACTGGGGATTACCGGTGGCATCGATGTAAGCAACCTGCATCTGAGACGGATTTTTATCTGACGGAGTCGCTTTTAAATTGTAAGACTTACTGCCATTGACCAGTGACATGCCGTTTTGCATTGAGACATTCACACTGCCCGTGTCTTTATTTTCCGTGACATTAATGCCGATCTGCGTACTCAGTTTATTTAACAGTTGATCGCGTTTATCGAGTAAATCGGAAGGCATTCCGCCCGTCTGGCCATGAATCTTGTCGATCTCCGCATTCAGATTTGCTAACTGAGTGGTACAGGAGTTGATATCTTCAACGCTTTGACTGATTTGCGTGTTGGTATTTTTATCAAGGCCATTCAGAGTCTTGCTGTTAGAACGATACTGATTCGCCAGCGCTTCAAATTGCGACAATACACCCTGACGCGCAGCAGGATCGAGCGGGTTATCACTGACCGCTTCCATTGCCGTAAACATATTGCCAAGCGTCGTGGAGATGTTATTGGTATCATCCCCTAACATGTCATCAATCTGGCTGACCTGCTGGTAACGGCCCTGCATGGTGGTAAATTCTGTTGTTGCACCACGTACCTGATTATTCAGGAATCCGTCATACATGCGCTGAACGTCATCCACGGCGACACCATAACCAAAAAAACCATAATTAGTAGACTGGCCGCCCGCTTCTCCAAGCATAATGTTTTGACGGCTATACCCTGCCGTTACGGCATTCGTCAGGTTGTTTCCGACGACGTTAAGGGCACACTGCGCCGCGCTTAATCCATTCTGAGCCAGATATAATAAATTCATAAAGTACCCGCCATGTCGACGCTGATTGAAATCTTTAGGTTATAAAAACGCTGCTTTACTAATAAATCGGCCTGAGTGAAATTCCCTAAAGACTGTATTTAAAATATTGATGAAAGGTCCGTGTTATAGGCATTCACAGCATGCTCAGCCCGACCTTTAACTTGTTGAATAATGTTAATTAATTTATGTGCGTATGCAGGATCGGTAGCATAACCGGCTGACTGAAGCGCTTTTGCCGCCGCCTCTGGTTTTACGGCATTGCAGACATGTCGGTAACGCGGGTTATTAACCAGTAATGACGCGTAATCCTCCAGCGCCGCTGTATAAGACGGATAAACCTTAAATCGCGCTTTGGTCTTATTCGCCACCCCATGTTTATATTCGGTGGTGGTTATTTCCGTCGTTTCACCGTGCCAGTCAGATGCGGCTTTTATGCCAAACAGGTTATGGCTGGGTTTGCCGCTTTGTGTTGGGATTTCACGATTTCCCCAGCCTGATTCAAGCGCGGCCTGCGCAATAATAAGCTGATGCGGGATCCCACTTTTGCGGGCAACGGCCAGAGCAGGTTGCAGCAGGCGTGAAATAAAACCGCCCCCTTCCCGTAGTGCCGTTTCGGGTAGCTCCCGAACAGAACGAGGCACTAATTGCGATAGCGAGAAAGAATGCGCCGGTAAATGAGGCAGCGCCGCATTAAAATGCGACGTGGACGGGACATACGGCTGAGAAGTGGCGGTATGCGGATGAACACCACCGCCCATCTGGGCGACCATCTGATCCGCAAAGCCAAGTTTCCCCGTTTGCGCGATGTTCTGCGAAATTTGCTGATCGAACATCGAAGTAAACATCGAGGACTGTTGTGAATCCATCGCCCCGCTTCCCAACGAGGCATCGCGCATACTCTTCAGCATCATCTGTACAAACAACCCTTCGAGTTGTTGTGCCGCGGCTCTCAGACCGTTTGCCGAATTACTTTTTACGTCCCGCTTAAGCCCGTCAAGGCTATGTTCATCAAATGCGGCACCATTAGATATCATTGACAGGCTGTTCATTAATTGATCTCCAGGCGTGCGTGCAGGCAACCGGCGTCATTCATCGCTTGCAGGATCGCCATCAAATCATTCGGCGTCGCACCGAGACTGTTCAGCGCCCGTACTACATGGCTTAAATCGGCACTGGTGCTGACGCGTTGCAAAGAACCGCCCTGCTCACGAACAGAGACTTGAGTTTGCGGCACAACTACCGTCTGTCCGCCAGCCAATGGCGTGTCCGGTTGACTCACCTGACTGGAATGGGCGATATCCACGCTCAGATCTCCCTGGGCAACAGCACAGGTATCAAGCGTGACATGGCGGTTTATGACCACCGACCCGGTACGCGAGTTAATAATGACGCGAGCATCTCCGGAACCAACATTCAGTGACAAATCCATCACCGCAGCCAGAAAACGGACTCTGGCAGCCTCGCCATTTGGCGCATACAGTTTTACTGTCCGCGCATCTTCAGCCACAGCTGCGGAATAGAAACGGCGATTAATGGTGTCGCTAATCTTCTGGGCAACAGAGAAATCACTCGCGTTAAGCAACAGTTTTAACGGGCGCTGGTTGGCGTAATCCATCGGTACTTCACGTTCAACGGTTGCGCCGTCGGTAATACGTGCGCCGTTGAGCTGATTCACCTGTACGCTGCTTCCGCGGCTCTGAGCTCCGGCGCCGGAAACCAGCAAATTGCCCTGCGCCAGCGCATAGATCTGATTATCCGCGCCTTTCAGCGGCGTCATCAGCAATGTGCCGCCACGCAAACTTTTGGCGTTACCCATAGACGAGACGACCACATCGAATTTTTCACCCGCACGGGCAAAAGGCGGCAGTTCTGCCGTTACCATTACTGCAGCAACGTTTTTCAACTGCATACTCGACCCAGGCGGGACGGTGATCCCCAGCTGCGAAAGCATGTTGTTTAGCGTCTGCGTCGTAAACGGTGTTTGCATGGTCTGGTCGCCTGTACCATCCAGACCAACGACCAGACCGTACCCCATCAGAGAGTTACCACGCACACCTGACAACGAAGCCAAATCGCGGATACGCTCTGCCCTGACCGACAGGGAGAGCATAATTAACAATAACAGGCCGGTCAGACGGGTAAATTTATGCCAAAAATAACGATTCATCACCGACACCTTTAGAACGGAGAAAGATTCAGGAACAGACGCTGTAACCAGCCCATTTGTTCGGCTTCGTTGATATAACCGTTACCAACATATTCGATACGCGCATCGGCAACCTGCGTGGAAACCACTGTATTGCTACCACTGATTGTCCGTGGGTTAACCACACCGGTGAAACGGATAAACTCAGTCCCCTGGTTTATCGCTATTTGCTTTTCCCCGACCACGCGCAGGTTGCCGTTAGCGAGGACATCGCTGACCGTGACGGTGAGCGTACCGCTGAAAGTATTTCGAGCAGCCGCACCGCCTTTACCCGAGAATTCATTTTTACCGCTGATCTCCGTATTAGCCCGATCGCCACCAAACAATCCTTCGATAAAGTGCGGGATTGTCTTGAATGAAAGCCCTGTCGAACCGCCATGAGAAGCATTGGCAGACGAACTTTTGCTGGCGCTGACATTTTCCTGCAACACGATGGTCAATGTATCACCCACATTTCTTGGGCGACGATCTTCAAACATCGGCTGAAAGCCATAGTTCATCGTGCCGCCAGGCTGAAAAATCGCGCCATTATTAGCAGGCTGATACGGGATCTGCGGCGTCACAGATGTTGCACCTTCGACCAACGGTTTATGAGGGATATACGCGCATCCTGAAAGAAGCGCGACCAGGGCAACATGCGTTAACAGACGCCGCAGTAAGCGGCCAGAATCTATCGGATAGGTCATAACGATCACATAATAAAAAAAAGCCGCGAAACCACCTGCGGCTCAAAGGCACAAATCAAAGCTGCGTTAAACGCTGCAGCATCTGGTCCGAAGTAGAGACAGCTTTGCTGTTAATCTCATAGGCACGCTGAGTCTGAATCATGTTGACCAGTTCCTCGGCCACGTTGACGTTCGACGTTTCCACGTAGCCCTGTCGCAGCGTACCTGCGCCATTCTGACCAGGTGTTGTTTCATTCGGTGCACCGGAAGATTGCGTCTCCCGGTACAGGTTTTCACCAATGCTTTCCAGACCGGTATCATTGATAAAAGTACTCAGGGTAAGCTGCCCAACCTGTTGTGGCTGCGCCTGCCCGGCAATGGTGACGCTGACAATACCGTCGTTGCCGATGGTGATAGATTTTGCATCCTGCGGTACGTTTATCGCCGGCTGAACCGGATAACCGCTGGAAGTCACCAGTTGACCGTTCTGATCAAGCTGGAACGAACCATCACGGGTATACGCTGTGGTGCCATCCGGCATCATAACTTGCAGGAATCCATCCCCTTCAATAGCCACATCTTTCGAGTTGTTGGTCTGGGCCAGGCTGCCCTGGCTATGAATTCGCTCAGTGGCCACCGGTCTTACCCCTGTTCCTAACTGTAAACCGGAAGGAATAGTGGTTTGTTCAGATGACTGAGCGCCCGGCTGGCGTAGCGTCTGGTACAACAGATCTTCAAATACAGCTCGCTGACGTTTAAAACCATTGGTACTTACGTTAGCCAGGTTGTTGGATATAACATCCATATTGGTCTGTTGTGCTTCCAGGCCCGTTTTTGCAATCCACAGGGAACGGATCATGCGTTATTACTCCTTACCAGTGATTAGCTGGCGCTCAATAACTGATTAGCGTTACGTTCATTGTCATCAACGGTTGTGATGACCTTCATATTCATTTCAAAGCTGCGCGCGGTGGTGATCATGTTCACCATTGAATTGACGGGGCTGACATTGCTGCCTTCCAGCATCCCCGGCATAAGCTGCAGACTCGTATCCGCCGCCAGCGAACTGGCATCACGGGTATGGAATACACCGTCATCGCCGTGCTGTAGTTCGCCTGGTAGCGCATTGACAATCTTGATGCGCCCGGTTTGCGCTACGGCTGACGGTTCTTCACCGGCACCCAACGCAGAAATGGTGCCGTCTGGCGCGATAGTTAACTTTGCCTGAGTAGGTACGGTCAGCGGACCACCATCGCCTATCAGTGGCAGACCACGGACTTGCAGTTGCCCGTCCGCCGTCATCTGGATATTGCCGTTTTTGGTGTAACCTTCGGTACCATCCGGCAGTTGTACTGCCAGCCACCCTTCTTTTGGCAGCGCGACATCCAGCGTGCGGTCGGTTTTTTCGACTGTTCCCGAGGAGTAGTCACTACCAGGAGTCGATTCGGTCACCAGCGTGCGGGTCGCCATTGACGGGCCGTCTACCGGAACGGCACGATAAGCGGCAATCTGTGCGCGAAACCCCGGCGTCGAGGCATTAGCCAGGTTATCAGACACCACGGCCTGGCGATCGAGGGCCGCCGTTGCGGCCCCCATAGCGGTATATATCGCGTGATCCATGTTTTGCTATTAACCCAGGTTAACCAGCGTTTGCAGGACTTCAGACTGTGTTTTGATGGTCTGAGAGTTGGACTGATAGTTGCGTTGGTAGACGATCATGTTGACCATCTCTTTACTCAGATCCACGTTTGAGGCTTCCAGTGCGTTACCGCGCAGCGTACCGAGGTTCCCGGTATCAGAAATCCCAACGACCGGCTGGCCGGATTCCGGGCTCGCAGACCAACAGTTGTTCCCTGCTGGCTGCAGCCCGCCTGGGTTATTGAAGTTAGCCAGAACAACCTGGCCCAGTAACTGCTGCTGCCCGTTGCTGTAAGAAGCAACAATCTGGCCGTTATCGCCAACGACATAACCCGTCATCGTACCCGGCGCATAACCCGTAGTTTCCGGGCTATCCATCGAGTTATCGGAAGCCTGCTGCGACAGTTTGGATAAATCGAGATCGAAGTTAAGTGCTGCGGCACCGTTGTACGAAGCGCCATCGACTTTCAGATTTGCGGGGGTCGTAACGAGCTTTCCGCTGGAATCAAATGTTATGTCAAGTTTTTGCGGTGTAGCGCCCGGAGCGGTAGAGTCATTAGAGTAGACGGACCATGTGTTATCTGCCGTTTTGACAAAATAAACATTAATGGCATGCTCATTACCCTGGCTGTCATACGCATTCACTTGGGTAGAATAGTTATAGGAATCGCCATCAGTCGTTTTAAACGGATGCGTTACTGTATCAATTTTTGTATTTCCGGAATCCAGGTTACCGCTCAGGCTACCTGCATTAGAGGCTTTTGCCGGCATCGCGCCCGTTGGGATCTGCAAAGGCCCGACCGGTGAACCAGCCTGGACAGTTGGCGGTGTACCAATGGCCATATAACCGCTCAGGCGCATCCCCTGACTGTTCACGATATAGCCATTGGCATCGGTCTTAAACTGACCGTTACGGCTATAGAATATTTTCCCCGCTTCGGTTTCCATACGGAAGAAGCCATTGCCCTGAATACCCATATCCAGCGGGCTGGCGCCAGCGCCAAGAACACCATCGCTGAAATTCTGATCAACGCCAGCGACCTGAACGCCCATACCGATTTGCGAACCTGCAAACACGTCGGCAAATGAAATAGAGCCGGACTTAAACCCGACAGTTTGCGAGTTGGCAATATTGTTGCCGACGACGTCCAGCGCCTGTGATGCGGCGTTTAACCCGCTAAGACCTTGTGAAAAACTCATTTTATTTCCCGAAAAACAACATAATGAAATTGATTATTCAATGAGATAGACATTGGCCAGCGTGGCCGTCTCATCATTACCTAACTGCAGAACAGCCCCTGTCTGGGTGAAAGAAACACTGTCTACTTTTGATTTTTTCAGCGACACGATGTCAGGAGTGCTGCCGTCCGGGTTGGTAGCGGAATACGAAACGGTAAAATTCGTATCGCTTACTGTGCGTGGATCGGAAGGCTCGAAATCACTGAGATCGTCCAGGGTATATTCATGCACGCCGGCTTTAACATCTTTCAATTTTCCGGTGTAAGCATTTCCTGCATCATCAGTCAGCGTGACAGTGACGTCGCTCGCATCCTGATTGACAGAGAGCGCAAACTGATTATTGCCACCCTGTGCGGTAGAAACAGTGGTATCACCTTCTACCAATACCTGGCGCCCTACCCATTCGGCAGCATTCATCTGCTGCATACTGGTGACCAGCATCCCGACGCTATTCACTGTGCCGTTCAACTGCTGCACACCCGCCGCCGTATTAAACTGCGCCAGCTGAGTCGTAAGCTGGTTGTTATCCATCGGATTGGTGGGGTCCTGATTCTGCATTTGCGCAACCAGCAACTGCATAAAGTTATTCATAATATCTTCGGCGCTGCTGCCATTGGTGGCGGAGGCCGCGCTATTACTGGTTGCTGCTTGACTGGCTTTATTAACTGCGGCAGAACTGCGTTGTGTCATGACGGGTAAAACCGACATTACTATTTCCTTACTGACCCAAAGTCAGTGTTTTGAGCATCATGGTTTTCGCGGTATTCATTACGTCGACATTGGCCTGATAACTGCGGGAAGCTGAGATGGTATTAACCATTTCGCCCACCACATCGACATTCGGCATATGGAGATAGCCTTTGTTATCTGACTGAGGGTTGTCAGGGTCATAGACCAGACGATCCGGCGCATCGCTTTCCACCACATCACTGACTTTCACTCCGCCGATCTCCTGATCCGCAGCATGATCAACGCTAAAAATGACCTGTTTGGCTTTATATGGTTTACCGTCCGGCCCGGCGATACTGTCGGCATTAGCCATATTACTGGCGCTGACGTTCAGACGCTGAGACTGGGCGGCCATCGCTGAACCGGAAATATCAAAAATACTTAGAAGTGACATAATTTTATTTATCCCTGACTAACAACCGTCATCATGTTTTTAATCTGTGATGTCAGAAACGTTAAACTGGACTGATATTTCACTGAGTTATCTGCAAAATTAACACGCTCGCGATCCATATCTACGGTATTACCATCAGCGCTGGGTTGATCGGGTATACGATAAAGAGGTCGTGGATCAGTCATTAAATGCGTACTGTCAGCAATATGTCTTTCAGAGGTGACCGTCAGACTCATATTATTGTCAGTCGCCTGACTGCGGTTAACGGCTTCCTTTAACTGTTGCGAAAAATCGATATCCCGTGCGAGATATCCTGGTGTATCAGCATTCGCGATATTAGAAGCAAGGATGCCCTGGCGTTGCGTCAGCAGACTCAACGCATGCTGCTGAAACCGGAATTCACTGTCGAGTTTATCCAGCATGAGATAAAACCTTTCTTGTTTATTAACAATATTGCGGTGCATTTTATGGTGAGAGGTCGAAAAAACCATAACGCAAATATGCGACAGCAATGACGTCAATTAACCAGATTGTTCCCCAAAATGGCATACAAAAAACACTTTGATATATTTTGAAATGTCTATCCTGCAAACAAACGCTTTTACGGCATCACATTAGCGAGTAAAAAAATTGCTTCTCAGGATATATTATTGTGCATGTCTTAAGTCGAAAGCTTTTCTGACGAAAGGTCGATAACAAATGTTATTTAAACGTTTACCCCTCGTTTTATTACTTTTCCTGATCGTTTATCTTAATCTGACAATCCTGGCTCATGCCTCACAGTCAACCGGTCAGTCGCTGTCGTCGCGTATCGCATTGCTGCTGGCCCCTTATAGTCAGGGAATGCCACAATTACAGGTTACGATCCTGACCCCTACCACTCAACTGGCAACACTTTGTGGAAACCCGGCATTACGTTTACCTGGCCATACAAAAAAACTAAGCGGCAATCACAGCATTATTGCCTCTTGCGGAACACATCAGAAATTCATCCAGGTTTCTGTAAGTGCCACGGCGACATACTGGCTGGCAGCACATGAACTTACACCTGGGCAAACGGTAAGTCAGAATGATATCCAGTCACAACGAGGGAATATTGACCATCTTCCAGCCGATCTCATCCTCGACCCACAGAAGATTATTGGTGCAACGCCAACCCGATGGATACAACCAAATCATCCTCTGACTTTCAGCGAACTACGCCAGCAATGGGTGATCCACACAGGTGAAAAAGTTGATGTGATGACCAAAGGCGATGATTATGAGATTCATACCACCGGAAAAGCATTAGACAATGCAACCCTCAGAGAGTCATTTCGCGTACAAATGCACTCCGGGCAAACCCTGCTGGCGACAGCCGTAGGTAACGGTAAGGCATTTATCAGCCAGAACGACTGACTTCAGTTATTTCCCTGTACGCCGATATACATAGTACCCATTCATTATTATTTCGAATCAGGATAACTATGAGTATCGAGCGTATTTGCCAGACCTCTCCTGTACAGGGAGCTGACATCCGACAATCAACGGATTCACGTCAGCCTCAACCGCAGGGTGGATCACTGCGATCCGACGATCAAGATGCCAGTGTGCATGTTGAATTAAGTCATCTGTCTGACAGATTTACCTCAGATGATTCCAACGATGTAGACCACGCCCGCCTCGCCAAAATCTCTGCGCAAATAGCCGCCGGTGAATTAACCCTGGACAGTGATCATATCGCCGCCCGGTTGGTTGATGAGATTATTCGATTTTCATAAACCAGGAGTAACAAAGTGAAAGATCAGTTAGAAAAAAATCTTATTAAATTGCAAACACTTCTTGATGAACTGGAAGGTACCTTGCTGGAAGAAGTCTCCCAGCTCAGCCGCGCGAGAATAAATCCAGTCTCGCTTCAGGTTATCTCTGATAATAAAAGTCGTTTGTTGGCTGCAATTAATTTTTATGATGAAGAACGTAAGCATGCAGAAAAAAATGCACAGCTTTATATTCCTTATAAAAATAATGCCAGACTTGCCACTCGTTGGGAAGGGATTACTTTGGTGCTACGTCGTGCAAGTGATTTGAATCAAAGGAGTAATCAATTACTCGAAATCCATATGGAAAGAGTAACCACTCTGCGAAAATTAATAGTTCAGACTGGAAATATGCCATCACTTTATGGAGAAGACGGCGATCATTCTCATCATCACGTTGGAAATAGTTACCGGATTTCTGTATGAGTCTGGTGAAGATAGCAGCCAGAAAACCTCTGTCACTCCACGTCTTTATAATCGCCCCCATCCCTGCCATTCTGTGCATTTGAAATCCACAGATGGCAGGAAGATATGCGTATTAGTTTTCATTAAATCTCATGGCTTACATGTTCAATTGATTGTTCTTTCATTTTTTTGCTTGCGCGAGAAGGTGGAAAACACAGGCTACAGGTAAAGGTGTGCAAACTGTATCCTGGTGTTGTGACAAAACTGCCACCGCAACCGCAACAACGCGTCAATTCTACCATTCCGCAGTCAATGAAGCGTAACAGCGTCCAGGCTCTGGTTAAGCTCAGGATAGACTTCTCACCGGATTCCTTCTGAATCTGGTCCAGATACAGTCGGTAAGCTTTAAGCATGACTTCGACTGGACGGCCAAAGTTTTTCTTTTGCAAAAAGCGATAGATGTTATAGAAAATCGAAGAATGAATGTTCTGTTCCCATGACATATACCAGTCAGCAGAAAATGGCAGCATACCTTTTGCAGGCGAACACCCTTTAATTTCTTTATAAAGTCTTAATAACCACCGACGACTCAGATTCGTTTCACTTTCAAGAACCTGCATTCTTGCGCCAAGATTAATCAGTTCCATTGCAATTTGAGCATCCTTAACTTCATTAATAATGCTTTTATCACTCATAATCGTACCCTCAGATGGCAATGTTTTTCTGTTCGGACAATGAATCCAGTAATTCTGTGGAAAGAATAATTCCAGTGTGAATACGTTGCAGAGCATCAATCCTTGAATCTCTGGTTAAACAATTAAGTATCATTTCACTGTCTATACGTAAACGACAAATTAATTGTCCGGTAGACGATAATTTAATCAACTGAGGAAGAGATAATCCCACCAGAGATTCCATTGTCGCTTCATTTAGTCCCAGTCTGAAGCCGGCAGATATTTTATCCTCCAAAATTAATCGTTGTGCCAATAAAAGGTAAGTCAGATTCAAATCATGGATTGCTTGTGATTGTTCAGAAAGTTCAATCGCATTCATTATGTTATTTCTCCAGACAGACTCTTATTGAGCCCAGCTATTAATATTTAGACACAAAATAAAACATTATATTATCGCCTGATTCTACTGAACACATCAGGTTGGCTTACTGATAAATATTTAAAGATGACTGCTTCAAAATAATATCCTGGTGTTGGGAAACCTATGGTTTTCTGCTATTAAGTGCAAAAAATCATCTAACATATTATTTTAAAAGAAAAAAATCATAGTATATACGCAGACATGCCACTCTTATGATAGGTCGAGATGGCATCACAGCACTGTGAGGATGATTTCAATTTTACATAAAAGGTCATAACTCTTATGAATGGTGATAACTATGGGTTATTTCCAGAAAAGCAAAATGCCGTTGAGTTATTTCATGAGTTAGATTTTAAACAAATGATCTCGCTATCAAAATACCTTAGGAATCATTTCATGATAAAATATTATTCTAATATAAACAAGATGTTACGTGTGTACTATAAAAACATTCCTAATGATATTTAAGTTGTAATTAAGTATCTTGTACTAACAAATGATACTTTACAGTAAATTCAACTGGCTTAGAGAGATTTCATTCTTAAAAGCTGTCATCCACCTTTCAGTTGAGTTATCAGACAAATACCCATTTTTGTATGCATTGCCGATTTTCGTTGATATCAGGTTATTCAGACAGGAAAGACAGTGAAGTGATAAACGTTGGCTGGAGTATCTCAGACGAAAACGTCAGGGGCTGCATCACCAGTCAGCAGGGAATAGCAGGACGAAAAGCGCCATGAAGAGCTCTTCAGACGTCTGGAAACAAAATGGGGTCCCGTAAATGGTTAAGCGACTAAAGACAAGGTCTGGCAGTAAAACAGAGGTTATGTAGTGGGCGACGACTATTGTGTCGGCTCTCTCTTTTTCCAACGGCGGGCTGACATGTGAAGAATCAGAGTGCGGTTATTGCTCTTGCCGTAGAATAGTGGTCACAATCATATGACCACTACAGTGACAGTATTCTGACAACGCTTTCCTGGACAGGCTCTTACTCCTATAGAGCTAAAAACACCCGAAACGAGCGAAATTTATACTAACTACCAGGCGCTATACCTTTCCCTTATACACTATATGGTACATACACCCATTCTCAGACCTACTTTTAGAAGTTCAATTCCACTATGAACATCCATTTTTTTCATCAGATTTAAGCGGTGTGTTTCAACAGTTTTATTACTGACGTCCAAAATTTTTGCGATATGTTTATTTGTTTGCCCATCTGCAATAAGTTGCAGAATTTGTCTTTCACGCATAGTCAGAAAATTACAAGGGACGGGTTTTCTTGTGACGGGCGATGTCTGAAGCAAACCATCATCGAAATAATGAGTATTATTATAAATATTTTCAATCGCGTGGTTTAAATTTTCAGGAGGACTGGTCTTCCAGACAACCCCCATAGCACCGGCATCAATGAATTTGTTTGCATCTATATATGGTTTTTTTTCCATATATGATATTAATTTTGATTTTATTCTCATAGAGTGTATCCAGCGTATAAGTTCAATGCCCCCCAGACCGTCAGAGAACTCACCAAGAATCAATACATCTGGCTGATATTGTGAACAATACTCAGCTGCACTCAGAGCATCAGTGAAGGTAGATGATACTTCATAAATAGATGGATACTTTGATAAGAATGTTACTATTCCCTTTAACATCAGTGGATATTTATCAGCTACCACCACACTAATTTTCTTCATTGTCTTCTTCCTTTTCCGGCAAATCCCTGGATCACCTTATAAATTTTAGGTGATTAACCCTATTGATTGTAAATAGGACTAGTTATATAGTCATGATGGAAATATGATTTATAGTTCATAACTACTTTTATATTTTTCTGATAATTTATTAATGACTAACTATGTGCTTAATGTAATAAGCTCTGTTTTTATTTTTATAAATATATGATCTCAATTTTTGTTGTTGTTATTCGTTCAATGCTATTGAGTTATTTTTTATGATGTTTATTTGTTGTTTAATACCTTCCAATTGTGACTTTTCTTCACACAGTGCTCATTCGTCTGTACAGATTATGCTGCTCCAGCAGCGCCTGATAGTCAGTTGAACCGTATTGGCTACCACATCAGTGTACTGTGACGTTTTGAGGCCTCTCACATCTCTACAGCGCTATTTACAGGGTATTACAGGACGTCTTCCCGTCGTACGAGATGATGCGTACCGGTAGTAATCGTATGTGGCCTCAGGTTGATGATGATTGCCTGGCACACTTTACCTTCAGATAATCAGCTGATGTCTCTTGTCATTCCCGGGTTCTGGCGATGAACTTTTCTGCTCATTACTCATAATTACTTTATTCGTTTAGATCACAGTAGTTGATCCTAAGTAGATCCTTTTAAGATCCTAAATAGATCCCAGATCGCTGTAGCCTGCGTCAACATTGACTTCCGGGCGATCTTGATAAGCTATAGTTTGTAAATTATAAACTATAGCCTGCATTCATATATGCTGTAGCGAGATAAACCCAGGCTGTAGTTTGCAGTCTGTATAAGCTATAGTGAGCACTCTCTATAAAATTAAACGATAGCGATAATGTATTTTTTCTTTATTTTATAATGACATACGGATGCCCTTATAGATTCATACAGGTGTATACACAGGTTACGCACAGCATATCAACAGCTGTTTTCTTGTGCTATTAGCTCGGTTATATGGACTGGGTGCCCAAACTTGGAGCTGATTTTGGAAAAAGATATTGATATTAAAGATTTTTTTGATGAAGTAGATAAGCGAACAGGAGAAGTTGTATCTCTTACTCCGAACGCTAATAACACTGTACAGCCTGTTGCGCTAATGCGCCTGGGGGTATTTGTGCCTACCCTCAAATCGCTTAAAAACAGTAAAAAAAATACACTCTCAACGACAGATGCCACTGAAGAGTTGACCAGACTCTCACTTGCTAAGGCTGAGGGTTTTGACAAAGTGGAAATCATTGGCCCGCGACTGGATATGGACAATGATTTCAAAACCTGGGTGGGAATCATACATTCTTTTGCAAAACATAAAGTTATAGGTGATAAGGTTCAGCTTTCGTTTGTTGAATTTGTAAAGCTTTGCGGGATCCCGTCAAGCCGATCGTCTAAAAAGCTTCGTGAACGTATCAGCCCTTCCTTAAAACGGATTGCCGGGACAGTCATTTCGTTTACCAGCCAGACTAAAGAATATACGACGCATTTGGTTCAATCCGCGTACTACGACACAGCTAAAGATATCGTCATACTCCAGGCTGACCCCCGATTATTTGAGCTTTATCAGTTTGACCGAAAAGTTCTGTTGCAGTTAAAAGCGATAAACGCGCTTAAGCGGCGTGAGTCCGCGCAGGCTCTGTACACCTATATCGAAAGCTTGCCCAAAAATCCTGCACCTATCTCAATAGCGCGTTTGCGCGCCAGGCTAAACCTGAAATCGCCTGTTTTTTCGCAAAATCAGACGGTTCGCAGGGCAATGGAGCAGCTGAAAGAGATCGGATATCTGGATTACACGGAGCTGCAACGTGGACGGAGTGTGTATTTTAACGTGCATTATCGCAGGCCTAAGTTAAAAGCTCCCCGCTCTGATAGTGAAGCCTATGAACAACCTGAGCATACAAATGACTCGGTTGATCCTTCTCTGATTGAAAAAGTTAAGTTACTAGAAAAGCTGGGGATTGATCTCAAAGATTTGGAAGCTCTTTTGAACCTTCGTAAAACATAAGCTGTAGTCAGTAGAATGGACTGAATACTCACTATAGTTTATGTTTAATCGGATAGTGTCTTTCGATTTTGCAACGCTGATATCTTCAGTTTTTTATATAACTAGCTGAAAATTAATGTGTTTTATACATCCCCTCTCATTCTTACATCAATAGTGGTGCTGTTCTGCATCACTATTGATTTCTTTTAAGCCTGGTTTTACATAGGATTTTGACGACCTTTGCTCTGCTCAATGGTGTTTGCATCAAGTTAAGGATTACTGATTTAAATATAATAAGTAATAAGCAGATTAAAAAGTAAACACAAATGCTATTAATGCAATATAAATCAGATAGTTACTTGTTTTTTGCCTTAGTGCTTATACTCGCTATAGCTTATATTAATCTTAAAAATCGACACTACTCCCTCTCTATAGTTTATGTTACTACCTATAGCATATGTTACTCTCTATAGTTTATATTGCTGCCTATAGTTTATTTAAATGAAACTAACGTACTGATATGCTGAGAAACATCAGCTAAAGAAAAGATAAAGACAGGAAAGCTCAGAGGCCAAAGTTCGGGACGTGGTTATCATGTAAGAGTGTAAGAAAGCTGATAAAGTGCTTATGACACACTGTTATATTGGTTTGAGCGATGAGGATATAATGTTGTCTGATTAACGAAAGTGCCTGTTATATCTGTATCATTTATCATATGTATTTTTATATCTATATGTTATTTCAAAATAACAGAGCTAATCTGAAGATATCTCTTACAACATCTGTTCTCTCTATAGCTTATGCATCATGATCTGGTTCAGATTGCTTTGATAGCTCTGGCTTCTTGCTCTTTTGAGCGTACGAATGTTTGTGCAATTTAAAATCAATATATGAATAAACAATAAATAATTCAAAACGATAACTATATCCTGGCATTCTAGGTTAGAGCCTGGTGATGATCATACTTATGCTCATGCATATTAAAGATGCTTATTACTCACTGTAGCTTATTTATCCTTAATAAGTATGTTCTGTCTATAGTTTATCATAAGGACAATCCTTCATTATCCTGGTCAGCCAGAGTATAAGATTACTATCTATAGTATTAATTTGAATTGGTCTTTTATAGAAATGACATCAAAACTTGAACCGTCTTTTCTGGCTAATTACCCTTTAATTCTGTTATTCATATGTGTGTTATTCTTTTTTGATTCATATCAGTCTGTAAGTTGAAAAGCTTCCCCCATGATGTCGCCCGATTTTTAGCAGGCTATTTAATTGTTTTCTTCTTGTCATTATTAATTCATTCCTTACGTTCTTAGCCCGCTGTATGAAGATAGCTTTTCTTTGATCGAGATGCTTAGTCCTTTTTTTATGTCATATGTGGAAAGGTACTCCATTTAATATGGCTGATATGTGGACGTAGTATCCATTTCTGCCATATTTCTCATTGGTAAAAAAAATTATAAAGTTATGTATGAAATAATAGTTTGCACTGAGTAACCGTGTGTCGATTTCACCCTGAAATCGGTAGTAAAAAACGCTATAAATCAAAGCTTTATTTGTGTTTTCTCTATGGCGAAATCACCAGGGTGAAGAGGGCTGAAATATCATTCAGTGATTGTTAACACATTATACCTATTGTGACTCTCGACTCATTGGCGCCGGAACTGAAAGTGGAAATTACGGATTGAGTTCTGACCTCAAATTTTTGGGCTATAAAGTCTGTTGATGCGCTTTTCTTACTGCCTGCAAATAGCTACCTGGTCGCTTTATCAATAAAAATCTCACTTAACATTGTTAAATGATGAAACGTTGTTATAAAACGTATCTGTTAAAGGTGTGGACCAACGTATGGTTAATGACTGACAGAGGAACCTTAAGTACACGAATGCTAATGTTGACGATTTCAACCTGAAATTTTTTGAAAAAATTCAGTAAATCAATGGATTGCTTACACTGAAGGTTGGCGAAAGATTTTAATCATCATGAATGAAAAAGGCGGTTCAGTAGAACATGAAATCGCTTTGTATAAGTCAGCATGACTAAATGGCAGATTACAGTAAGGCAACAACCTGATAGAAAAGAGCTTTATTTCGGAATGTAATGGCTACTATGTACCAATAATCCTTCATGTACTTTTCAGGTATGTAGGCAAAAAACGTTTAGATAAATACTGAACTGTTCACCTTGCGACAGTATTGCCATGATGGCTGTTTGACCCAGTTTTTATTTTATTAACGTTAACGTTGGAAAATCTGAATAAAAGAACCGTAAGGATTAAGCGTCGGGATCGCAACTGATGATGTGTTCTGTGCTTGTTAAGTCGTGTTAAGACATATCAGCTTAGTGTGCCGATCCTTTTGAAGGGAGAAAATCGCATATGTCAGAAAAATATGTCCAGGTATGCTCTACTGTATGTGCGATGAGTCATTTAGAAACCGCTGCATTGGATGGAATTGAAACGTATTCGACAAAATATCAGCTGGATGTTGCAGGGGTAAACGTCGATTTTAGCAGGGCTGATGCTATTGCTGATTATGCAATTCATAACTGTCTCAATATTATCATGCGTACAATTAGCCCTGATTTTGGCAAGGCGCAGAAAAAAGAAGCGAAGGTAATTGCTGGTTTATTAATGGTATCTTCGCAAATAGCAAAACTATCTGAAAGCGCAGAAAAAGAACTTGCTCAACAAAACTATGTTGAAGCATTGCGTCACCTGGTCTCACAGGCCTGTCTCAGTTTGAGTTTATTGGTATCTACAAATGATAAGTCTGGTTACGGCAACTACCGGCTATTATGCCGATTGCTGGATATAGCAAAAAATTCTGATTGCCGACAGCGGTTGTTGAAGAGGTTTCAGTTAGTAGACGCATACTTTACTATGTGTAGCGTTGATGACCATTGTGTAAAAAAATTAGGGATTAACGGGACATTAGCTTTTCGTAGTGAGACGTCATCACATTATTGCGATGACCTGCCAATACTGGTTCAATTTCCTGTTCAGGTGGTAGATGTAAGCAAAGAACCTTACGCTCTGTCACTTATCAAAAAATATCATTATCCGGCCTTCCCTGAATCCACAATTGAAGGTGATTTTGTTGTTAATGCTCGAATCGCAGAAAAATTAGAGAAAACTCGCCAACAAGCTTTAATACGTTCAAAACGTTACCAGAAAGCAAATGATAAGCTCAATGAAGCAATTAAAATATTACTGCACGATATAACGCGAGGCATTTCTGGTATTTTCGAACTGAATGGGGGAGAGGGGGATTTTAGGGAAATTTATCAATATATAGATGTTGTAAAAAAGGAAAATGAAAACAGAAACGAAGAGTATCAAAAGTGGCAAAAATCATCCTTGCAATATATAGAATATGCGAAAAAATTATTAGATAACACATTGATTATACAGAATAATATACAGAACATCTTTGCGATAGTTGCAGGGTTGGAAGCATTGGGTACTGATTATGTTACAGTAATGGAAAAATATCTTGAATCAAAAGGTTTGATAATAGATGGTAATGATAAAATCAAATCAAAATTCAGGATCCCTGCTATCTCATTAAATGGAAATTTAATAGAATACAATATTGAATGCGGTTCAGTAATATCTATTCTTGCTGAGGCTGAACGTTGTTATTCAGGTAGTGAGAAAACTAAATTTATATGTAAGAGTAATGATGTTATTCCTGTAGTTGATCCTTCTCTTTATTTTGAAGTTAAACAGATCATTGAGTTAGTAACTAATTATAAGAATAGTGCTTCTGAACTTATAAGGTCTATTAGCTCAGGTTGATTTGGCTGTTACTGATTATTTATAAGAACCCGAGCAGCTAATGTCTGGCTCATATCTTTCTCTATTCCTGATGTTATGGATGACTTGCTGATCAGGGGCTCATGGGCAATGCCTGACTTAGCGTTGACTCATTAACCATTTGAATAACTCCCCGGTAATTACCCGAATTGACATAAATGTGCCATTGGTAGAATATTCCAGTGCTGTAGTAAATCTGCGGCCGGGATTAGCCTCCCGACAATCATCGTGCCATATACCGCATTAGCGGTTTTTTTATGCCCTAAGCATGGTCACTTTCGCATATGATGGGTGTACAGGGGCGAAGGCATTCGCGCCGGTTTCATGATGTCCGGTAGGCTAACCCTGTACGGCTCACTACTTTCTCAATACCTTCGCATCGATATCAACACATAACGCTTAACGTGGATTTGTATTGATTAACTAAAACTGGCCATCTCTCAACCAGTTAAGGTGATTCAAGATAGCGTGTATCCAGGACCACCGCGTTTATACCCATGGTGGGCAGCTGGCAACTAACTACCCCTGTTCTTTCGTGAGCCGCCATCAGGCTATAGTCCCATCATTACACCCTTCATGGTTGTTATTGTTGCGATACTTTTTACGCCATCGGCTGTCATGTTCTGTGGAGAGCATATTATCTCTGTTCAGATGGCCAACGACACTTTCTGGTTACCTACCGTTTAGCGCATGACCTCAACCCTTTAGAATTTTCCCCCTGGGCCGATTTGTACAGTGAGTCAATGTACATTGCGGCAGCGATCCTCATTGCAGTCGTATAACCACTGAAGAAGGTATGTTATGTCCCGGTCCATGATTATTGTAAATCAAAGTAAATATGTTGAGATGAGAAGCAATACATCACAGTTATTGTGGGATGAGGTAGCGTACACAATCACAGTAATGGCGACTGTATTTATGGGGAAGTTACCTTGCCTTAACATCATTTGGGATAAGCATCTTCCCGAAGATATCGTTTACAGATGATTTCACCGATGAACTCTATTTCTCATAATTATACAGCGAACAACATGTTTCTGAATGCGGGAATCATTTCCTGGAGTCTGGCATTATTTTTCTGGTATTCAGGAAAGTTTTTTATCGCAGTGATATTGTTTTTTCTCATAATTTTTTCTTTCTCAACGCATTTTTTACAGAAAAGGATACTCATGATGTTTAACAAATCTAAGGCAGCAAAAGATAAATTAGAAATACTTTCAACACCGGAAAGTGTTGTAGACGTCGGTAGTACTGTAAAAAAAATGGAAAACAGAAATTCAGCTAATGAGACAGGGACAGATAGCACGGTTATTGCCAGTGATGTCGTCTTTGATGGCAATATAAATTCTAATAAACAAATATACATCTATGGTTGTGTGAATGGGAACGTAATTGCTAAGGATGGGTTGGTGAAAATAATGCGCAATGGTGTCGTGGAAGGAAATATTACCAGCCGGGAGTTAATTGTGGATGGTAATATAAAAGGGCATTGTCAGTCTGATTCTGTTGATATTTATGAAAATGGCCGTCTGGATGGAACATTGGTTTATATTTCTTTATCTATTAAGAAAGGTGGTGTTTTTACAGGTAAAGCTGAAGTATTAACTCAGGCTCCCGTAAAACAAAAAATTGTCGAGCTAAAAAGTGAGAGCGTCACTGTTGTTCCAGAAAAATGTGCATCACGCGAGAAGCGATAATCTGCACATGGTTGCAATTTAAGAACTGTAACTGGTGAAAGTGCCTGGTCAGGATTTACAACAGACAGGTAATCGATTCCTGCTATGAACGTTAAACGCTTCAGATTTCCTGGAGCATAAAAACGAGCGAAATGCAGTAAGATTGTACCTCAAACGTCCTCATTCGTACGGTCTGGTGTTGCAGACAGGTTTGGTAAGGATAAGGACTGTATGGATAGCGCAAGAAAGGATCTTTATAAGATCCTTTTTTACTGCGTGTATTTTGATAATTTTAGTGGTTGTTTACTTTACAATAATGAAAATGACAGTGAGCAAAGGAATTTAACCTTTCTCACTACTTGGCTATAGGCTCGCCATAGAATGCTACTGCCTGAACGATATACCCAGAATCAGTGAGCTGATCTAGTCTATTATTCTCTGCACAATAAAATTCATCGTTTTCAGCCGTATAAATGCGACAGTAACCATCTAACTGTGGTTCTAATTTCCATCCAACATTAGCCAATGTGCCCCATTCCTGATAAAGGCCGGTATTAACCTCGCGCCTGTTATATTGTTCATAATTGTTCAAATCGGAATCATTAATATCGCGCCGTGCTGGAAGTTGTCCCTTTACACTTGCAATCCATGTTAAAGCCCCTTCTTTTGTGTGATAAATTTTAGTGCTATATTTAAAATAACGTTTTACAGTAAAGGTATATCCTGACAAAAATTCACTAAGCAAAAATATAAAACGATTTACTACAACAACTTTCATCCACGTTCGGAAAGGTCACTGTGCCATCCTGACTAACAGTCAGTATTTTATCAGGAATACACTTCCAGGCTACGTTAGTATTGTTGGCCGGGTCATCATCAATGACCATCTTAAAGGTAGCACCAGGGAACAGAGTGTTAGGAAAATGATAATCATCAATCATATAATTTTTAATATCAAAAATATATCCATCCACTAAAACACCGGTAATTGCATTCATAAACAACCCCTCATTGCTGGTAAAATTAATATTTTTATTCCTGTAGAATGGAACACTATGGATATTAATAAAATTAAATGAAATCCGATGTTATTTATGGCTTATATACTAACCTGTTTATGGTTATCTTATCGTTCATTCAATCTTATGTACTGTATAATTTATTACCATAGGAATAATAATTATTATATCCTTATGGTGAAGTCTATAAATATCGTTTTAAATCATTTGGTTAATTAATTTGATAGGTATAAAGTGGTGTGCGATATAGAAATAATTTGATATGTCTGGTGAATTGTTCTTCTCGATGATCGCATAAGTGTTCCCCGTTTCCGGGCGGTCTCTCTCCAGAGAGAATGATGGATATATATGACGCTTTCTAAGCACATATCCATTGGAGGGAGAACTCCAGTCCGTCCAGTATAAGGATGTACTGAAGTCCTCCCTGCTTTTGTGTGGTCAGCATACGGAATCGGAACGCCTCAGGAAATCATCAGACGTCTTGCTCCCAGATAATGACGGCGGTAAAAATCTTTTTCCAGGCTGACAATTTTGACATTTTGCCCTGTATGTGGCGCTTCTATGAAATGTCCATTTCCCACATAAACACCGACATGATCGACACGTTCCCCATGTATTGAGAAAAATACCATGTCACCAGGTTGTAGAAGCATATAAGGAACATGGTGTGCCTGTGGCATGGAATACATGCCGGCGGCGGTCCTGGGAAGGGTAATGTGAAAATTCTTACGCCACGCGTACCAGATAAGACCACTGCAATCAAATCCGGTTTCAGGGGAAGCGCCTCCCCAGCGATATGGCTTACCCAGTTGTGCCATCAGCGTATTAATGAAGACTGTATTGGGCGACAATTTATGCTGTCTTGTCGAGTGGGATGTTTTTGTTTTGCGATGATGATTGACGACAGGAGTGTGTCTGATGTGGTGTACCGGCGATGCCAGTGTTGAGGCATGGTAACCTAACATCAGTAAAAACAATAAAGAACGATGATGTCGATACATAATGTAGACCTCTCGTTAATATGTAGAAATTCCGATGCTGTAAATTCATCCGATGATTTCTTTAAGATCTCTTTGAACCCGGGAGTTGGCACGATGTGAAAAACTGTTAACTCTGGACCGGCTTTTGAACGGGTAGAAAAGATCGGATTTTGTTCGTCTATCATTGCAACGGGAGACTGGAATATCCTGATGGTGTCGTGATGAAATTCTGATGGGAAGTCATAAAGCAGGAGCTGTTACAATGAATCTGCTTTCCTATTCAGTGATGGATTAGAACGTGAAATACGAATTGTGTTTTCTTAAAGTAATTTACTGTTTGGTGTGACTATTTTTGTATATCATCAATGGTTTATTTGTTAATGAATTGTACGGTGGTGGTGATTTTATTTTACATAAGGCTAAAATATGATGTTTGATAAAAAATCATAACTGAATGAATTTAAATAAACATAAATAAAATAATGTGCAAAATACGGAAAATATGAGAGTCCTGCGTAACACAGGAATGGCGTGCTTGTAAGTCGTAAATTAAATACACATTGTCGTTTATGTAAGTTATATTCATTAAAATCAATAAGTAAGCATTGTCTTATGCTGGACATGGTAGTGCTGAACCAGCCTCAGAGTATTAAAAAAAGATTATTAGTTACTGCGATTAATATCCGTGAACTTACCGATTGGTTAGGTGTCTTGAGTTATAGGAAACAATCTGTTTCGGCATCGATTAAATATCAGAATCTCCCTTCGTGATAACTACGCACTATTTTTTGGGGGCGATGCCTGTATATAGCTTCGGTGGGATTTTTATTAAAAACAATTCATTCTTTTGGCCAGGAAAATAAAAATGAAATTTACGCTAAGTCAGTATTCTCTGCTGACCTGTGCTTTTTTTACTGCTCTGTCTGGTAATGCTCAGTCGTCTACGACCTATATGGAAGCCAGTAATGATGCTATGGGAGGGACGGGAGTTGCATCGTCTCATTATTGTGCGGCAGCACTCGCTAATCCGGCACTGATGACGAGTGCCACCGCTTCCGATGATTTCAGCATGATTCTGCCGTCAGTCGGAGTACAGGTATCGGATCCCGACCATTTGCAGAGCGATGTGGATGCCGTGAAAGATGCCTGGGATCGCTATGATGCAGCTCTATCTGGTGCAGTCGCGCCTTTGGGGGCCGCGACCGATCTGCAACATCAACTGGAGAAATTTAAAAATACACAGGTGAATGTGCTGGCGAGTGTAGGCATGGTCGCGACAGTTCCGAACAGTCAATTACCTTTTGCCCTGATACTGAAGTCATGGGGGACGGCAACGGTGGAAGGAAAGGTCAGCGACCACGATCTGCAATATCTGGATGATGTGACTAAGGGCAAAATTATTCCAACAGCGAGCGATACTGATACGTTGACATCGCGGGCCTATGGTCGTGCGGCGGCAGTGAGTGATGTCGGGATTGCTATTGCTAGGACGTTTGAGACGAACGGGCTCAGGTATTCTCTTGGCGTAACTCCGAAATATCAGCGTGTGGATCTGTTTAATTACAATACCACGGTACAGAATTACGACAGCCACGATTTCCGTAGCCATGAATACCGTAATAATACTCCCGGTATTAA
The DNA here is from genome assembly GCF_005781075.1 of Escherichia sp. E2562. Taxonomy (NCBI): domain Bacteria; kingdom Pseudomonadati; phylum Pseudomonadota; class Gammaproteobacteria; order Enterobacterales; family Enterobacteriaceae; genus Escherichia; species Escherichia sp. E2562. The sequence continues at coordinate 43,676 of NZ_VATM01000023.1, forward strand.
TGCCGACATTGGTTTTGCTACTGAGCTGAATGAACACTGGATGCTGGGTCTGGCTGGGCAAAATATTGTTCCCCGTAGTATTGATACGAAAGAAGTTAACGGGCTGAAAGAAACCTTCAGGATTCGCCCACAGGTAACTGCCGGGGGCTCATGGCATAACGGAATCGTGACGACTGCATTGGATGTAGATCTGACGCCGGCCAGTGGTTTTACCCATGATACAAAGCGCCAGTTTGCGGCTATGGGGGCTGAAGTTAACGCCTGGAATTGGGTGCAACTACGTGCGGGCTATCGTCAGAACATCGCTTCTTCAGAGGGTAGCGCCTTTACTGCCGGTATCGGCATTTCACCTTTTAATATGGTACATCTGGATCTGGCAGGCCTGGTGGGCACTGATCGGACATATGGTGCTGTGGCTCAATTAAGCGAGACTTTCTGACAGAAAACAGAATCCGGCTTACAGTAACATATTACTGTTTTAGTACGGGCATATAGCGGCGCTGTGACAAATATAGTGAAGCGTATGCCCGTAGTTTTTGTGGCAGCTGTCGATGTATGATGTCAGTAGGGGGGAATTATATAGCAATACAATAATGTATCGGTAATGAACAGGGATATATTGAAGAATACAAAATGCGCACTGACTAAAATTCTAACGATAAAGATAATCGAGCGTAATCATATTTAGATGATATTTTCTTTTGAGATAAAAAATACCCACCATGATACATGGTGGGAAAATCGAACAATGAGTAGGACGGTTGTAGCAGGAATTACCTCACACAAGAATCATTATTAACAGGATTAAAAATTGTGTATATAGGGCCATTGCCTGATAATTATTCTTATCACTTACCTTACATAAGCACTTTAACTTTGGATATCCATCCCCTTTGTTGCATACAAAGTTCTATCCACTCATAACGAGTATGTTCATTGACATCAATCACATAACTTCGTAAGGTTGGTGAGCTATCATACTTTTTTTTGCAGTGCCTGTTGTTGCGACATTTTTCGACGTGTGCTTCATAAACTGTTCTTTCCGCTACTCTATTCTTAACGGGATATTTCTCTTCAGCCAATGTTCCGCATTCATATTGTGCAGTTGAAAGATCCTGGGCATCAGAGCGAGTGCGTTGCCATTCTGTTGTGCATCCTGATAATATGAATGAGACTAGTAGTAGGACGTGTATTTTTTTCATATCATGTTCCTTATGTTCTGCTTGAGTATCTACTTCTTATATCACACACACTACGTTTGTCTAACTGAACAGTATTGTCGAAGCGAAATACTTATTATTGACCAGTGTAATAAAAATAATATAAAAATAGAAGATTTGTATCAGATATTCAATACAGTTGATTACTTATGTCTGTGATCATTGAAGGTGGTTAAACGTGTCATAATCCTCTGGCGCTTAGATGCTAACTGGCATAAGACTGCTGTTTATCATCCTGGCTGCGAAATGATGACGAAAACTAGGCTACGATAGTTCAGATCGTAAACTCAGTTATGGCTGAGTATGAAATGGACATAGAAAAATAAGAGGAACAACAGTGGCATATACGGCGGAAATCGTGGGGGCGGGTAACCTGAAGTTACTGTAACAAAAAAAGGTATATATCATCAGAGAGTGAGCAGGAATAATACTCATTCCTGCCTGGTAACAGGAATGATTTATCTATGATAAATGTGAAGTTGGCGGGGGGGGCTATTGTAAAACGGCATTTCTATGAGGATATGGAGTATGATGATCAATTACAAAGCGGGTCACTTTGCCAGTGATAGAAGATAGATCACAGCGGAAATAAAATGGGATCCATTTCGACCCGTAAATAAGGTATTGGCCATTGCCAGTTAGTCTGATAGGAGTATGTAATATTAAACTATTTTGTTCCCCGTCACTGAGTGTGACTTTCTCGACGAGAGATTCATGTTTTTGTATAACAGTCATTGCAACGGGGAGGCACAGGAATTCTGCTACCTGATGTGCTTCGGTCCACTCATTTTTGATCGCTGTTCTATCTTGTTCATTACTGATTTGTGCCGCCATAATTTCTTCAAGATAATTTTTTTGCTGTGCCGTAAGAACTGAAGAAAAAGCAAAAGCGGGAAGAATTAGTGTGCCGGCAAAAAGTAACCTGGTTGTCATCTTTGTTATCATATAATTCTCCATTAAAAACAATAAAATCCAGGGTTATTGATCTATCAGATACATTCATTTTCACACGAAAAAAAATAAAATCTTGATGATAATTATGAAATCTGGCATCACCTGTCATTTGATTGTATCAATTAAGAATAACAAGTTACTGAAGAATGTGGTTTTGGTTATAACTTATTGAAAGTGCACATTATGATCGGGTACCAAACCATATAAAGGAACATGTTTAAAATTTACCATGTAACTCTGGACGTAGCCAAAGATAACGAGGGGAGCTGAGGAATCATGCAAGGTGAGCCTCGTCATTGACCTGAACTTGTTAATATTCAAAGGTAAGGTTGTGATACAACCTGGTTATTAAAGCAAATGAAAGGCTCAATAGTGCTACATTTCCTGTTGACAAATTAGCTGAGTAAAAATTTAAAAAAACAATAACGCCGATAATCAAAAGATTGTGGAATATAGAGAGTAACTACAATTATTCTTGATTATTAGTTAAAAAATAACATTTCAGTGATTTATAAATAAAAATGAAGAAGAACGTTTATGCCAATGGTAGCTTGTTTCTTCAATTATAGTTTTGTCAAATTAGTTAATAAATGATTTGTATGTTAATTATATGACCTGTAAGCGTTTTGTCAGAAATGATACTGTGGTTGCTATATTGCAGTGTTAATAAAAAATATTCCCCTGCCATCTGGATGCACAGAGGAACAATAGCTAAAGCATTGCATAATATTGAAATTTAATTATTCTAATGTCACTAATAAGGAATTAAACTATTAGGCTACATAAATAATTATAGGTATAGTGTGTGTAGCGTGAACTCAAATAAAATTTAATATTAGTGAAACAAATCGAGTGATTAAATTACGTCTTATCGTATTTCCAGCTCCTTGTGCATGAATGGTCATTTTATAACCTCGTTTGTAAATGTTTTCAATTATCACTGGTCCACCGACAGCATCAATTTTTCTACGAAGCTGAAGAATAAGCTGCTGAATATTATTATTACTGATCACCTCCCATCGTTCTCCCCAAACAGATTGAGCAAGCTCATTTCGTGGTAGAATACTATCTGACTGCTGCTTATGCAGCAGCAACGAAAACAACGCCGCTTCTTTTGGGCTTAATCTGGTCGATTTTTTTCCAAACATAAGCACACCGGTTTCATCATCAAAATTCAATTCAGGGTTCATATTATATCTCCTTGCCAAATATGTATTACCATATAAACATTAATCTATTATCAATACGTGAAACTGGTTAAAACATAATGATTAATAACCACCTGATAACAGAATTCTGATACTGTCATAATTGTTTTTTATGTCCCTGGTGATTTCTTATGTGAATTTTGGCAGGCACTTATGTAAATCAAAAGTTTAATAAGCAAGATAAAATTACTTAACGAAATGAACTATACACAAAGAACCTAAGGTGATTTATTCACTATCTTAAAATAAGTAATAATTCGGGATGCCATCAGCGTCGCTATATCAGGAAGGGGGGGGGCGACATCGAATCCCTGAATTCTTGTACACTGACGAAATGCAGGTTGTTGCAAGTATGCCCATTCATTAATTTTCATATTTACCGTATCGGATTCATATGAAGACTGTACAGTGATGATACATGAGCCTGATATTGACAATATCAGGCTGATCTTTTTTATCTCATTGATTAAGTGAGGGATATGAAACACATAGATGGGTGCATACCAACAAATGATTAGCTGTTATCGATGCTTCAGATTTCGTCCACGACCATAACCAGTCTACCGCAGAACTACCGTTTACAGCCTTTATTCATCAACTCGTGGATAAGGTGACCAATCTACGGTGGTTTATGCTGGCGCTGAGCTCTGGCAATCATAATGGAGCTTCATCGTTCAGAAGTCGTCAATACCATCGCCAGCTCATTTACCACACCTCCTGATGTACCGGTGTTCCTGGCCCGACTTATTGTTGATGGATGATGACAACTTCATGTTGCGTAGCATGATCCTCAGAAAGGATAAAATCAAATAGCTTCAATGAGTACAGGTATAGTGTTTTATTTTTTTTAGTGAACAATTTTAATCCAGGAATTTAGCTAAAAGGCGTAATTATTGTTTTGAAATATATCTTCTTTTTTTCTTTTTTTATCTTGTTTCTGATACTATTTCTGATTTACAGAGCTGTATATACTCAATTACGAGATTTTTTGATTGTTAGCGATATATTTTCCTGAAAGTGAGTTTTAGTTTTGTAACTGGATTCAGGAATGACAAGGGAATTTAGCTATTGTTGTAAATAATGAGTAAGGTAATTATTGTGAAATATTGGTATTCGCTAAGTATTCTGACGGCTATAGTTACAATGGGAGTATGGAATAACGCTATAGCAATTGGCAAACCAGCTCATATTGATGTCTATGCAGAAATTTCGGAAACAACATGCGATATTAGTGTATCAAATGAAAGCATAGTATTAGGTACGTTCTCAAAAAATGATTTTGCAAAGTCAAAAACAGATGTGGGAACAAAATCTTTTGACTTAAGGGCCTCTAATTGTACCGAGTCCGGTAGTTCACAAGGAACTGTTCCGGGTGATGGAGGGGTTTATGCTGAAGTATTATTTAGTCCAGGAATGGGTATTCCTGGTGAGCCAACATTATGGAGTAATACCGGGATAAACGATGTTGGCGTGGTTCTCAAAGGTCGTGTGTATGATTTTGCGGCCAATACATCCACTATGACAGAAATTAAAAACAATGATTATATTCAGTTGGCCAACGTGTCTAAAGGCGATGTGATAAGTTCAATTGATGGAAAACAAACAACGTTGACCGCATCATTACAGGCGATAAATGCGAATACTGCGTCTGCTCAGCATATTAAAGTGCCTGTGGATTTTATGATGATTTACCAATAAGCATACGGTAAAAGGGTTATGTTGATTAAATTTTCACTGAGTTTGTTGTTTCTTTTTTTATTGCCATCTGCATGGGCAGATGGGATTGGAATTAATGCGTTAAGGATAATTTATCCAGCAGGAAAGACATCAGTTTCGGTAAGTTTGAGAAATAATACTGACAATACCTGGTTGATGCAAAGTTATATTACCAGAGTTAGTGCCGGTAAACCGGATAGTCAGTACTTTAAAGTACTTCCTGGAATTGAAAAAGTTTCGCCAAGAAATGAATCAATAGTCAAAATGATTGCGTTGGAAAATGTTGACAAACTTCCCCGTGATAGAGAGTCAGTTTTTTATTTTATCTCTCGTGGTATTATCACATCAGAACCATTACAAGATGTGATACTACCTGAAACTCAGGCTGGAATTATATTTTCTTTATCCTCACAAATAAAAATGTTTTACCGTCCAGTTGGATTGACGGAAGAGGGGGCTGATGAAGCAGCCAAAGAAATTGTATTTAATCGTACTGCTACGGGCGTCAAAATTATGAATAATAGTCCGTATTACATTTCGCTTCATGACCTCTTTTTTGGTCATAATAGTATAGCTACTATTACTCTGAAAAATATGGGGATGATCTCTCCCTTTGAGTCTATAGACCTAACGTCCACAAAAATTGGGAACAACCGACAGGTGTCATGGGTCACTCTCAACGATCTTGGTATGGCAGAAATGCATCAGGGAAAAGTTCATTAATATGCGCACCCTGTACTTTTTGTTCATTATCTTATGTTTACCTGTAAAAAGTCATGCTGATGGGTTAAGTATTGATCATACCAGGGTCATTATGAGCTCTACATTGCACAGCACAGAGATAGTGATTAGCAATACCAGTAAATATACCTGGCTTGTGCAGAGCGGAATTGTTCATTCTCTCGGCAGTACAGAGAAACTAACACCCTCGGAAAATTTTTACATTTTGCCACCGATTTTCAAATTGCCATCAGGTCAGTCGCAAACAGTACAGATAATTCGTCGGCAACCGGTATGGCAACATAATCAAGAAACATTACAATACATTGTTTTCAAGAGCATACCTGCAATTGATAAAAAATTTTTTGAACTGAACAAAGTCAAACAGCAGCTATCGGTATCACTGAGTTTAATTATTAAACTTCTTTCACGTCCCGCTGACCTTAATGTATCGTGGGAGAAGTCTGTTTCATTATTATCATTTACGAAAAAAGAACATGCGTTGACGATCAGCAATACCAGTCCGTATTTTATGACGCTTAGCAGAGTTTTTGTCAATGGAACAGAAATAGCATTAGATGGTAAACAGAGAACAATAACCCCTTTTAGTAAAATTACACTTGATAAGGTAATAACATCGTCAGGGGATGAAATTAAATGGACCCTCATCAATGGTCAGGGCGGTGAAACCAGAATGATGACGTACAATTTATTATAACAAAGGATATCTATGCCCTTTCTGCGCAAGATAGTTGTGTTTCTTATAATAGTAATAACAAACAAAGGGTTGTGCGATGAGACTACACAGGGTATTTTCATTAATAAAACTAAACTGGTCTTCTCTTCACATTTAAATAAAATCGTGCTCAGGGTGGTTAACCATACAGCCGAGCATTATTTATTACAGGCAGTAATTCAAAGTTACGATCCTAAAACGGGTATGGCAGCTAATGATAATCAAGTCTCACCCTTTATAGTTTCTCCTCCTGTCCACGAACTACGTGCCGGTGATGATACCTTAGTGTCTTTACTTGCAGTGCCGTCACGCGCGATTCTCTTACCATCAAGCAGAGAAAGTTTATACTATTTGACGCTAAGACTAATACCATCTGAAATTAAAATGTATAATTCGGTTAAGTTACGCTTAGTCACTGCTTATAACATCAGGGTCTACTGGCGCCCGATGTTTGATTCAATTAAGGAAAAAGATATTTATTTTTCTTGCAATAATGGTGAATTAAATATTTTAAATCGCTCGGGTTATTACAGGGAAGTGACGCAGCTATTTATTGATAAGTATAAGATAAAAAAGTCTCTACTTATTAGACCCGTACCACCTTATGGTAAATTGGAAATAAATACTTCTGTTCAACATTGCTCACCTGGCGTGCATCAGGTTTCATGGCGTTTTCGGGATGACTCTGGTGTGCCATCTGATTTATATCAAATGGATTTTTAGCGAGTTGTGATATGAATGTTTTGATAAGAAAATTCCCCTATATTTTTTGTAGCATTCTGATTTTTTTTGCCCCTGTTGTTACGCAGGCAATTACGATGCCAACTCCGACATCTGCTCCTTTAGAGGAATATGCATATTTAAACTTTCATGCAGTTGTTGAAGCCACAACATGCGATATCTCTCTGGATAAAACAGAGGTTGAAACGACGATAAATAAATCGGTACTGGCTGCTGTAGGTCCAAATAATGTCTATCCGCTTGATATTCTCGAACTAACTCTGAATAACTGCACAGGCCTCATTGATGCGGGAAAGAATGTGATGGTTGGTTTTAGCGGGCAGGTGGCAGATACTGATCGCACTTTCCGTGCAGCAGATTCGAAAAATGTTAAGTTATCCGCTGTTTTTAATTTTACCGATCAATTTACGGCACCCAACATTGCACATTGTAACCAGGGTAATGTGATTAATTATAATAATCTTACTGCAAATTTACTTCCCTGGCCAGTAACGCCAGCTCCTTCAGGTGAACTCCACTCATTGAATGATAGCAAGGCAAAACTATTCACAGGCATTTGTGTTCCGCCTGATGGTGATTCCGGAAATGGTCAATTTCACGCTGCATTAGATATCACATTATTCTTCATCTAATCATGAATCATAAGAAACTTATTGATCTGCTCTTATCCAGAGTCGAAACAAACCTTCTCAGATTATCATTAATATTAATGATTGTTGGGCCATTTTTTTCCCAGAAATCGTGTCATGCTGAAGATTATTTCGATCCTGATCTACTGGTGACAGACCAGCAGGGCAGCATAGAAAAAATAGACCTTAGTCAGTTTGAAAAGGAATCATCACTTGCTGAAGGAACATATCTGGTTGATGTTATTGTTAATACTGTATGGATATCTTCAGAAATGGTTAAGTTTAAGGTATCTCCCCACGGAGAAAAACTGACTGCGCAGTTAAACCGCGAACAACTTAGTCGTTGGGGCGTTAATACTAATAGTAATGACGCACTTGCAGCTTTAAAAAACGGTGAATACATTGATGATTTGTCACGTGTTATTCCTGGCGCAACGCTTCGTTTTGAACAGCAGAAACTAAAACTTAATGTTGAGATTCCTCAAATAGTAATGAAATCATCTGAATCCTCTCAGCTTCCTGCAGTTGACAAATGGGATGACGGCATACCCGCTCTGATGTTTAACTATATGTTCAGTGGTATGCAAAGTGATGCTGATTTCTCCAACAGACATGCAAGAATGCGTTCTTTTTTTCTTTCATCACAAGGTGGTGCAAATTGGGGACCATGGCGGTTACGCAGTTCCATTACATGGTCGCAACAGGCAAATTCACCGACATTCTCTAACCGATATATTGCGAGAGATCTAAAACAATTAAAGAGTGAACTTACTCTGGGAGAAACCTGGACACAAAATGACATACTGGACAGTATTAATTTTACAGGTCTTAAGTTGAGATCCAGTGATGACATGAAACCTGACAATCAACGTGGTTTTGCTCCTGTTATTTCTGGTATTGCCAGCTCGCGTGCGCAGGTTAGTATTTATCAGAATCATAATCTCATCTATCAGACATCCGTTGCTGCTGGAGATTTCCGGCTAACAGATATCCCACAGACAATGAATAGCGGTGAGTTGACGGTAATTGTCCGGGAAGCAAATGGTAATACCCAGCAGTGGGTTCAACCCTATACCGGACTCCCCGTCATGCAGCGAAATGGCCATGCTGAATATGAGTTTGAGATGGGGAAAGCTATATTTAACTCTTATCATAAGGATGTTAAACCAGCATTCGAACAGGGAACTCTTATTTATGGTTTACCTGCAAACACTACTGGCTATGGTGGCTTTTTGCTTTCTCGAAATTATGTAGCCATGACGGCAGGTGCTGGCGTTTCACTGGGAGAATTGGGCGCTGTATCGATTGATAATACCTGGTCTCATGCAAGCCAACCTCATAGTTCTACGGTATCGGGTAATGCATGGCGACTTAAGTACTCAAAAAATCTTCTTACTACGGGTACAACTATTGATATCTACGATTTTCGTTATGCGTCGCGTGGTTATATGTCCTTCATGGATAGTCAGACTTTACCTGTTATAACTTCTTTAATGGGGAGTCAGGTATTAGGTGCATTATACAGAAACAGAAGGCGTCGCCGGAATTTACAACAAATCATTTTGCGACAAAATTTTAGTCATTGGGGAAATTTGAATCTTAGCGCAATTCATGAGGATTACTGGAATTCAAGTGAAACTGATAACCGTTTTAGTTTTGGATATGGATTGTCTGTTAGTTCGGTTTCTCTGTCGTTAAACATCTCCGTTAATAAAAATCAGCTCACCATGCCAGGGCAGAAAAAGAATTGTGAGGTTTCTTTTAACCTTTCAGTACCGCTGGATACCTTCTCATCCAATTCAAATTCCCGTTATGGTGATCTCAGTTATCAGGCAATTCGCGACCCTCGGGGGGATTTTAGTCAAATGGCCAGCCTTTCCGGAATGTTAAATGACAACTGGAATTATGAGTTTGGACAGTCATCGTCACAAGGCCAGGATGCGATGACAATGTTAAACATGGGGTATGACGGAAGTACGGGTAATGCGCAATTTGCCTATGACTGGAGTCATCATCAGAAGACGGCGAGCGCCAGTGCTACTGGCGGCGTTGTCATCCATCCTTGGGGAGTGACGCTGGCACCTGTTTTAGGGGATAGTATTGCTCTGATCCGCGCCCCCGGCGCTTCCGGGGTTCATATCGTTAATACTCACGAAAATACTGATTGGCGAGGTTATGCCGTGGTTCCATCACTCACTAATTATCGCTATAACGCTATTAATCTCGATCCTGATGGTCTGGATAGCCACGTTATGTTAACGGAAACCGGAAGACGCGTTGTGCCGACAAAAGGTGCTGTTGTTGTTGCAGAATATCCCGTACGCACCGGAAGGCAGGCCATTATAACGTTGCATTATCAGCGAGGTGTTGTCCCTTTTGGTGCGATAGTAAGTCTAGCGACGGATCATAATAAAGGGAATGCGGGAATTGTTGGTGAAAATGGTGAAGTTTACTTATCCGGATTAACTGATGAAGGATACTTACACGTTATATGGGGTAGTGAAATAAATAAACAGTGCAGTACATCTTTCAAACTACCGCACGATTCCGACCGTTATTTAGATGAATTAACCCTGACTTGTCATCAACACCCCCTTTCCTCGAGATAAACTTATGTTCAGATTTATGTTCCTGCTGTTCCTTATGGTCTGTTCTTGTTCCCACGCAGCATCATTCTTAGCAACATCTGTCTCTGATGGCAGCCAGGCGCAATGCGAAATTACTGGCATAAGTCATACACAAGGTGCTGTTTTTCCTGTTGCGCTTGGTGTTCGCTGTAGTTACCAAACACAAAATAATCGAAAATTTGCACTGTCCATTGGGAGTTCCATTACTGTCGATATTTCCGTGAGCTGTAACGGACTTCTGAACACGCCTCCTTCACCATTGGGAAAAGTGTTGTCCCCTACAGGAACAGATATGAGCTCTTATTACCCTTTGGGATATTTGTTTAATGCAGGAGCAGGACAAATTTTATGTCAGATATTTTTTAATAATTCCAACCAAATAGTGAAGCCTGGATTATACGTTGCCGGGTTATTTAGTGATTATCAGGGCCAGCCAGACGCATGGGAATTGGATGGTTATGTCGCAATCAATAATAAGACCGTACCACAAGATACTGGTTCTGTTTACTGTTATCTTATTACTCCTCAAAACACTATAGATATGGGGATTATAAAACCGAATAGTGAGTCAAAACAGATGAGCATTGATGTTGGGGTTAATTGTTCTGGGGCAACCCCTTCGATGGATACTGAACTGGGCTATTCTGTGCGATTTAGTAAATTTAATTGTTCTACTGATTGTTCGTTACTGGGTGAATATGTTCCTTATCCTGGCAGTGTTGCCGATCCCGGCGATGATCCGCAAACCGGTTTTACTATGAATGATGTTATGCAGTTTAAAAATGGTCAGACGACGAATACAAAAAACTATACCACGTTATGGAAAATCAGAGATAACAGCGGAAACCCCAGAGATATTTCGGCTAAAGCATATGTGGATATATATTATTATTAGAATTTAGTTTTTTTATATCAACACTCTCTTCAGGATTAAATCCATAGCATTATGCATATGCACGGCTGATACTATGTTTTATATTATTTTACTGCCATTATTCCAATTAAAATTATTCCCCTTTAAAGCACCATTTCTAACCAGTTTATATGTGGGTGTTTTCAATTATATTTTAATGATTAATTTAAACGATAGCCTGTAATACTTATTACTGTTTATTATAACTGTTTTATGGTTTTTTATTTATTTTGATTTTTATTAATCTTGTTGAATCTAATCAGAGAGCAAAGGATCAAGGTTTTGATATGACTTCAACAGTATATGAAAAAAAAACCACGCATGATGGGTTAACAGTCACATTAAGCATGCGTAAAGGTGTTTATAGAGGAGGCTTATACTTCGACAGTGCTGACCTTGGGTATCTTGGGGATATCGAAAAATATCATATTTATTATCTTTTGAAGGTAACTGATAAATATGGTAATCCTGTTTCTGGAAAACAAATAAAGCTATGTGTAGATGCTATTACATTTCATACAGTCTCTGATTATAACGGTTTTGAACCAGTAATAAACTACTCTGGAGATTTGAAGCAAAGTAATCCTGAGGTTAGTGTCTGGACTAATGTAAACATTGACAGCAATGGTGAGTATCTCGCTGGCTTGCTCCCTTGTCTGATAAAAAAAGGGAACAGCCAAACTAAACGAAATACAGTTGGACCATATACTTATGCAGTCGTTGAATTGGTTTTTATTGTTGATGATGTTGATATTCGAGCCGTAATGAATATTGATGACACTTTCGAACCACTAAATCTTTCACCGCTGTATGATTATCCAGTGGTAACTAATTCCACAGGTAACTATAGAGATATCACTGATACAGTAATTTACTATCCATCAGTTTATGATCTTGAATACCCACAGTTAAGTAAAAAAGTGTATTTTGGGTTTCGTGAAGATGCTATTTACATACATGAGGCAAAAGATCTGGTCGGGGTTTCGGTAGATGAAAATAATCGAGCTAAAATGCCATTTACTGAGAGTGAAATTAATAATCGAGCTGTCTTGGCTTATGGAGCTAATACATCTGGTTTTTTATCTGCACCGTTACGTTGTCGGGAGGCTAATTCTCAACCCAAATCCGAAATTATAATCAGCCCGCAAAATAACAGTAATATCTTTCCCGGGCAGACGGTTTATGCCACTTTCCAGTATCAACTGAAAACCGGTGAAAGTTTTTCCGGAACCGAATGTCCATTTAAATTAAACCGGGGGAATTTTTATCCTCCTGATATCTCCTGGTGGCAGGACGGCAATACCTTATATGGCGGCTGCTTACTGACTGTGAATGACAGCCTGAAGAAAGGTGACCAATTGTCGTGGACGGTTTCCTGCTGCCTGGACAATAGCGGCATTCCGCTTGCCTCTGAAACCGTGACCTGGAATGTAGCCTGGGATGCCGATATTGATGTTGACGTCACTTTTGCTGCCGATACACCGGTGTTAATTGATTACAGCAATGACAGCACGCGACCATTATCTTCTCGTCCCACCATGACCTGGCGACTGACCGTGCCGGGACTCAGAAACACCCAGGCCTGTTTTTATCCCCTCGTGACCCGCATTACTGAAGATGCCATCATCAGCGACGCCTCGTTCAGTGAAATTGTCCCCTGTGCGGCAGACAGAACCAGTGGGGATTATTTTTACGTCATGCTGGACGACCTGGGGAGCGCTGTCATTAACGTGCAGCCCCGGGAAAACCGCACGCTGCTTACCGCGTTCAGCGCCGGGATTTATGGCGTCGGGACGATGGTCAACACCGCGAACTTTTTTATCAACAGTGCCTGGGAGGCTGCGACGGCGCCAGCTGTCAGCGTGGCAGAAGGGCAGAACCCTCAGGCGCGCCCCGGTGATGACAGCTATGGCCTGGCGACATTTCCGCTGCTTTCTAACTGGGAGGCGGTGAAGGAGCACGACCTGCTCGGCGGCGCGGTGTATCTGTTTGCCGGAAAAGAGATACAGAAAAAGAACCACTACACGCCACTGACGTTACTGGGAAAAACGCAGATCCCGCTTAAAGCCAGTGGTGGCGCACCCGATATCGCCCTGTATTTTACCGAATCTAATTTCGAGGCCGGAAAGACTTATTACATCCATGCCTGTCTTGTCGAAAATGCCTATCTGCACAAAGGGGTGAATTATCTCCGTCTGCAGGAAATCAAATTTGAAATTCCGCAGGACCAGCCTGCCGCACCGGACGGGGTGAAGCGGACCTATCGTGCACCGGAATTTGTCTGTAAAGACGGCGCGGT
>NZ_VATM01000024.1:0-26188 GCF_005781075.1 Escherichia sp. E2562
TTCGCAATCCGTGAAGGCGGCCGTACCGTTGGTGCGGGCGTTGTTGCTAAAGTTCTGAGCTAATTACGCGTTAATTAGTTTTGAATTAAAAAGGGCGCTTAGGCGCCCTTTTTGCTGCCCGTAATTTGAGTTCGAAATATTTCGTCGTAATTTCGCTGGCTGAACTTTGGCGCAAATAAAACTGTGCTATTGTAATCATAACTATTCTCATTTACACTTTGCGCGGAATTTGAACGGGAGTAATCATGTACGTTTGTTTGTGTAATGGTGTAAGTGACAAAAAAATTCGCCAGGCAGTCCGTCAGTTTCATCCTCAGTCTTTCCAACAATTACGCAAGTTTATTCCTGTGGGAAATCAATGCGGTAAGTGCATTCGCGCCGCACGCGAAGTGATGCAGGACGAGTTGATGCAGATGCCCGAATTTAAAGAGATTGCCTGAAGCTCACGCTTATTTTTTGACATCCCGCTAGCCCCATCTACGCTCTAATAGTGGAAGCGGAGGGACTATAAAATGAAAGGTGATGTTAAAATCATAAATTATCTCAATAAACTATTGGGAAATGAGCTTGTCGCGATCAATCAGTATTTTCTTCATGCCCGTATGTTTAAAAACTGGGGCCTGATGCGCCTTAATGATGTCGAATACCATGAATCTATCGATGAGATGAAGCACGCCGATAAATATATCGAGCGTATTTTGTTCTTAGAAGGGATCCCTAACTTACAGGATTTAGGCAAGCTAGGGATCGGTGAAGATGTCGAAGAGATGCTGCAATCCGACCTGCGATTAGAGCTGGAAGGTGCGAAGGATCTTCGTGAGGCTATCGCTTATGCCGACAGCGTTCATGACTATGTTAGCCGCGATATGATGATCGAGATCCTTGCTGATGAAGAAGGTCATATCGACTGGCTCGAAACTGAACTGGATCTCATCGGTAAAATCGGCCTACAAAATTACCTGCAATCACAAATTAAAGTTAAAGATTAACGGCCTGCCAGCAGACTATCCCAGCCTACAACGAAACCCGCAGCTGCCAGAAATGGCCCAAAAGGCAGCGGGTTTTTTAATGATTCTTTTCCTCTCATGAGCAGACCAATAACTACGGCTCCGCAAGCGAATGAGGCGGCAAGGAATACCAGCCGTGGCAAGAAGGCCCATGTATGCCAGGCACCAAGGGCGGCGAGAAACTTCACATCACCATAGCCTAATCCTTCTTTATGACGCAGAATGCGATATCCCCAGTAAATGACAGCGAATGTGCCGTAACCAATAATCGCCCCCCATAACGCATCGGCTAAACCGTCAGGATGACAAACCTGATAGAACAAAAGACCTGACCAGAGTAACGGGCAGGTAAACCTGTCAGGTAACAAGCCATGCTTTGCATCCCAGAAAAAAAGTAGGACTGATAAGCAAACGTACAAAATCAGAAAGGGAAGGGTAGCGACCATAAAACATCCTCTGTAATTGGAGTATCACCATCGAATAACTCCGGATACTCAGCAACAGAGAAATCGCTGATTTGTTAACCTGGTTCCGGTGAAAAACGCTATCTTCACGACCTTACAAATTTCGTGGAATGCAGCTCGCAATCTGTGCGTTGCGATTAATTTCTACCCGATGCTTGCGTCAATCTCAGATTTGCGTATAATGCGCGGGCTTGTCGTAGTTGACAGCAGGTTCAATCTGAACCTCAGTTAGCCGAATTTGGCTACCTAACAATGCTCCCAATCGGGGGGCTACGTAAGAACGGTTACACTCTCCCATCAATCGTAATGGGTCTGAGGAGTAATCATTTTCGTTTATAAAATAATTGGAGCTCTGGTCTCATGCAGAACCAAAGAATCCGTATCCGCCTGAAAGCGTTTGATCATCGTCTGATCGATCAAGCAACCGCGGAAATCGTCGAGACTGCCAAGCGCACTGGTGCGCAGGTCCGTGGTCCGATCCCGCTGCCGACACGCAAAGAGCGCTTCACTGTTCTGATCTCTCCGCACGTCAACAAAGACGCGCGCGATCAGTACGAAATCCGTACTCACTTGCGTCTGGTTGACATCGTTGAGCCAACCGAGAAAACCGTTGATGCTCTGATGCGTCTGGATCTGGCTGCCGGTGTAGACGTGCAGATCAGCCTGGGTTAATCAGGTCATTGAGCGATTGAGAGGTTGAAACAATGATTGGTTTAGTCGGTAAAAAAGTGGGTATGACCCGTATCTTCACAGAAGACGGCGTTTCTATCCCAGTAACCGTAATCGAAGTTGAAGCAAACCGCGTTACTCAGGTTAAAGACCTGGCTAACGATGGCTACCGTGCTATTCAGGTAACCACCGGTGCTAAAAAAGCTAACCGTGTGACCAAGCCTGAAGCTGGCCACTTCGCTAAAGCTGGCGTAGAAGCTGGCCGTGGTCTGTGGGAATTCCGCCTGGCTGAAGGCGAAGAGTTCACTGTAGGTCAGAGCATTAGCGTTGAACTGTTTGCTGACGTTAAAAAAGTTGACGTAACTGGCACCTCTAAAGGTAAAGGTTTCGCAGGTACCGTTAAGCGCTGGAACTTCCGTACCCAGGACGCTACTCACGGTAACTCCTTGTCTCACCGCGTACCGGGTTCTATCGGTCAGAACCAGACTCCGGGCAAAGTGTTCAAAGGCAAGAAAATGGCAGGTCAGATGGGTAACGAACGTGTAACCGTTCAGAGCCTTGACGTAGTACGCGTTGACGCTGAGCGCAACCTGCTGCTGGTTAAAGGTGCTGTCCCGGGTGCAACCGGTAGCGACCTGATCGTTAAACCAGCTGTGAAGGCGTAAGGAGATAGCAATGGAATTAGTATTGAAAGACGCGCAGAGCGCGCTGACTGTTTCCGAAACTACCTTCGGTCGTGATTTCAACGAAGCGCTGGTTCACCAGGTTGTTGTTGCTTATGCAGCCGGTGCTCGTCAGGGTACTCGTGCTCAGAAGACTCGTGCTGAAGTAACTGGTTCCGGTAAAAAACCGTGGCGCCAGAAAGGCACCGGCCGTGCGCGTTCTGGTTCTATCAAGAGCCCGATTTGGCGTTCTGGTGGCGTGACCTTCGCTGCTCGTCCGCAGGACCACAGTCAAAAAGTTAACAAGAAGATGTACCGCGGCGCGCTGAAAAGCATCCTGTCCGAACTGGTACGTCAGGATCGTCTGATCGTTGTCGAGAAGTTCTCTGTAGAAGCACCGAAAACCAAGCTGCTGGCACAGAAACTGAAAGACATGGCTCTGGAAGATGTGCTGATCATCACCGGTGAGCTGGACGAGAACCTGTTCCTGGCTGCGCGCAACCTGCACAAGGTTGACGTACGCGATGCAACTGGTATCGACCCGGTTAGCCTGATCGCCTTCGACAAAGTCGTAATGACTGCTGATGCTGTTAAGCAAGTTGAGGAGATGCTGGCATGATTCGTGAAGAACGTCTGCTGAAGGTGCTGCGTGCACCGCACGTTTCTGAAAAAGCGTCTACTGCGATGGAAAAATCCAACACCATCGTACTCAAAGTTGCTAAAGACGCGACCAAAGCAGAAATCAAAGCTGCTGTGCAGAAACTGTTTGAAGTCGAAGTCGAAGTCGTTAACACCCTGGTAGTTAAAGGGAAAGTTAAACGTCACGGACAGCGTATCGGTCGTCGTAGCGACTGGAAAAAAGCTTACGTCACCCTGAAAGAAGGCCAGAATCTGGACTTCGTTGGCGGCGCTGAGTAAGTCGGAGGAGTAATACAATGGCAGTTGTTAAATGTAAACCGACATCTCCGGGTCGTCGCCACGTTGTTAAAGTGGTTAACCCTGAGCTGCACAAGGGCAAACCTTTTGCTCCGTTGCTGGAAAAAAACAGCAAATCCGGTGGTCGTAACAACAATGGCCGTATCACCACTCGTCATATCGGTGGTGGCCACAAGCAGGCTTACCGTATTGTTGACTTCAAACGCAACAAAGACGGTATCCCGGCAGTTGTTGAACGTCTTGAGTACGATCCGAACCGTTCCGCGAACATCGCGCTGGTTCTGTACAAAGACGGTGAACGCCGTTACATCCTGGCCCCTAAAGGCCTGAAAGCTGGCGACCAGATTCAGTCTGGCGTTGATGCTGCAATCAAACCAGGTAACACCCTGCCGATGCGCAACATCCCGGTTGGTTCTACTGTTCATAACGTAGAAATGAAACCAGGTAAAGGCGGTCAGCTGGCACGTTCCGCCGGTACTTACGTTCAGATCGTTGCTCGTGATGGTGCTTATGTCACCCTGCGTCTGCGTTCTGGTGAAATGCGTAAAGTAGAAGCAGACTGCCGTGCAACTCTGGGCGAAGTTGGCAATGCTGAGCATATGCTGCGCGTTCTGGGTAAAGCAGGTGCTGCACGCTGGCGTGGTGTTCGTCCGACCGTTCGCGGTACCGCGATGAACCCGGTAGACCACCCACATGGTGGTGGTGAAGGTCGTAACTTTGGTAAGCACCCGGTAACTCCGTGGGGCGTTCAGACCAAAGGTAAGAAGACCCGCAGCAACAAGCGTACTGATAAATTCATCGTACGTCGCCGTAGCAAATAATTTTAGAGGATAAGCCATGCCACGTTCTCTCAAGAAAGGTCCTTTTATTGACCTGCACTTGCTGAAGAAGGTAGAGAAAGCGGTGGAAAGCGGAGACAAGAAGCCCCTGCGCACTTGGTCCCGTCGTTCAACGATCTTTCCTAACATGATCGGTTTGACCATCGCTGTCCATAATGGTCGTCAGCACGTTCCGGTATTTGTAACCGACGAAATGGTCGGTCACAAACTGGGTGAATTCGCACCGACTCGTACTTATCGCGGCCACGCTGCTGATAAAAAAGCGAAGAAGAAATAAGGTAGGAGGAAGAGATGGAAACTATCGCTAAACATCGCCATGCTCGTTCTTCTGCTCAGAAGGTTCGCCTTGTTGCTGACCTGATTCGCGGTAAGAAAGTGTCGCAGGCTCTGGATATTTTGACCTACACCAACAAGAAAGCGGCTGTACTGGTCAAGAAAGTTCTGGAATCTGCCATTGCTAACGCTGAACACAACGATGGCGCTGACATTGACGATCTGAAAGTTACGAAAATTTTCGTAGACGAAGGCCCGAGCATGAAGCGCATTATGCCGCGTGCAAAAGGTCGTGCAGATCGCATCCTGAAGCGCACCAGCCACATCACTGTGGTTGTGTCCGATCGCTGAGACTCTGGAGACTAGCAATGGGTCAGAAAGTACATCCTAATGGTATTCGCCTGGGTATTGTAAAACCATGGAACTCTACCTGGTTTGCGAACACCAAAGAATTCGCTGACAACCTGGACAGCGATTTTAAAGTACGTCAGTACCTGACAAAGGAACTGGCTAAAGCGTCCGTATCTCGTATCGTTATCGAGCGTCCGGCTAAGAGCATTCGTGTAACCATTCACACTGCTCGCCCGGGTATCGTTATCGGTAAAAAAGGTGAAGACGTAGAAAAACTGCGTAAGGTCGTAGCGGACATCGCTGGCGTTCCTGCACAGATCAACATCGCCGAAGTTCGTAAGCCTGAACTGGACGCAAAACTGGTTGCTGACAGCATCACTTCTCAGCTGGAACGTCGCGTTATGTTCCGTCGTGCTATGAAGCGTGCTGTACAGAACGCAATGCGTCTGGGCGCTAAAGGTATTAAAGTTGAAGTTAGCGGCCGTCTGGGCGGCGCGGAAATCGCACGTACCGAATGGTACCGCGAAGGTCGCGTACCGCTGCACACTCTGCGTGCTGACATCGACTACAACACCTCTGAAGCGCACACCACTTACGGTGTAATCGGCGTTAAAGTGTGGATCTTCAAAGGCGAGATCCTGGGTGGTATGGCTGCTGTTGAACAACCGGAAAAACCGGCTGCTCAGCCTAAAAAGCAGCAGCGTAAAGGCCGTAAATAAGGAGCGTCGCTGATGTTACAACCAAAGCGTACAAAATTCCGTAAAATGCACAAAGGCCGTAACCGCGGTCTGGCGCAGGGTACGGATGTTAGCTTCGGCAGCTTCGGTCTGAAAGCTGTTGGCCGTGGTCGTCTGACTGCACGTCAGATCGAAGCAGCACGTCGTGCTATGACCCGTGCAGTTAAGCGTCAAGGTAAGATCTGGATCCGTGTGTTCCCGGACAAACCGATCACTGAAAAGCCGCTGGCAGTGCGTATGGGTAAAGGTAAAGGTAACGTGGAGTATTGGGTTGCCTTGATTCAGCCGGGTAAAGTCCTGTATGAAATGGACGGTGTTCCGGAAGAGCTGGCCCGTGAAGCATTCAAGCTGGCAGCAGCGAAACTGCCGATTAAAACCACCTTTGTAACTAAGACGGTGATGTAATGAAAGCAAAAGAGCTGCGTGAGAAGAGCGTTGAAGAGCTGAACACCGAGCTGCTGAACTTGCTGCGTGAGCAGTTCAACCTGCGTATGCAGGCTGCAAGTGGCCAGCTGCAACAGTCTCACCTGTTGAAGCAAGTGCGTCGCGATGTCGCACGCGTTAAGACTTTACTGAACGAGAAGGCGGGTGCGTAATGACCGATAAAATCCGTACTCTGCAAGGTCGCGTTGTTAGCGACAAAATGGAGAAATCCATTGTTGTTGCTATCGAACGTTTTGTGAAACACCCGATCTACGGTAAATTCATCAAGCGTACGACCAAACTGCACGTACATGACGAGAACAACGAATGCGGTATCGGTGACGTGGTTGAAATCCGCGAATGCCGTCCGCTGTCCAAGACTAAATCCTGGACGCTGGTTCGCGTTGTAGAGAAAGCGGTTCTGTAATACAGTACACTCTCTCGATACGAATAAACGGCTCAGAAATGAGCCGTTTATTTTTTCTACCCATATCCTTGAAGCGGTGTTATAATGCCGCGCCCTCGATATGGGGATTTTTAACGACCTGATTTTCGGGTCTCAGTAGTAGTTGACATTAGCGGAGCACTAAAATGATCCAAGAACAGACTATGCTGAACGTCGCCGACAACTCCGGTGCACGTCGCGTAATGTGTATCAAGGTTCTGGGTGGCTCGCACCGTCGCTACGCAGGCGTAGGCGACATCATCAAGATCACCATCAAAGAAGCAATTCCGCGTGGTAAGGTCAAAAAAGGTGATGTGCTGAAGGCGGTAGTGGTGCGCACCAAGAAGGGTGTTCGTCGCCCGGACGGTTCTGTCATTCGCTTCGATGGTAATGCTTGTGTTCTTCTGAACAACAACAGCGAGCAGCCTATCGGTACGCGTATTTTTGGGCCGGTAACTCGTGAGCTTCGTAGTGAGAAGTTCATGAAAATTATCTCTCTGGCACCAGAAGTACTCTAAGGAGCGAATCATGGCAGCGAAAATCCGTCGTGATGACGAAGTTATCGTGTTAACCGGTAAAGATAAAGGTAAACGCGGTAAAGTTAAGAATGTCCTGTCTTCCGGCAAGGTCATTGTTGAAGGTATCAACCTGGTTAAGAAACATCAGAAGCCGGTTCCGGCCCTGAACCAACCGGGTGGCATCGTTGAAAAAGAAGCCGCTATTCAGGTTTCCAACGTAGCAATCTTCAATGCGGCAACCGGCAAGGCTGACCGTGTAGGCTTTAGATTCGAAGACGGTAAAAAAGTCCGTTTCTTCAAGTCTAACAGCGAAACTATCAAGTAATTTGGAGTAGTACGATGGCGAAACTGCATGATTACTACAAAGACGAAGTAGTTAAAAAACTCATGACTGAGTTTAACTACAATTCTGTCATGCAAGTCCCTCGGGTCGAGAAGATCACCCTGAACATGGGTGTTGGTGAAGCGATCGCTGACAAAAAACTGCTGGATAACGCAGCAGCAGACCTGGCAGCAATCTCCGGTCAAAAACCGCTGATCACCAAAGCACGCAAATCTGTTGCAGGCTTCAAAATCCGTCAGGGCTATCCGATCGGCTGTAAAGTAACTCTGCGTGGCGAACGCATGTGGGAGTTCTTTGAGCGCCTGATCACTATTGCTGTACCGCGTATCCGTGACTTCCGTGGCTTGTCCGCTAAGTCTTTCGACGGTCGTGGTAATTACAGCATGGGTGTCCGTGAGCAGATCATCTTCCCAGAAATCGACTACGATAAAGTCGACCGCGTTCGTGGTTTGGATATTACCATTACCACTACTGCGAAATCTGACGAAGAAGGCCGTGCTCTGCTGGCTGCCTTTGACTTCCCGTTCCGCAAGTAAGGTAGGGTTACTAAATGGCTAAGCAATCAATGAAAGCACGCGAAGTAAAACGCGTAGCTTTAGCTGATAAATACTTCGCGAAACGCGCTGAACTGAAAGCGATCATCTCTGATGTGAACGCTTCCGACGAAGATCGTTGGAATGCTGTTCTCAAGCTGCAGACTCTGCCGCGTGATTCCAGCCCGTCTCGTCAGCGTAACCGCTGCCGTCAAACAGGTCGTCCGCATGGTTTCCTGCGGAAGTTCGGGTTGAGCCGTATTAAGGTCCGTGAAGCCGCTATGCGCGGTGAAATCCCGGGTCTGAAAAAGGCTAGCTGGTAATTGTCACCAATTGAATCACGGGAGTAAAGACAGATGAGCATGCAAGATCCGATCGCGGATATGCTGACCCGTATCCGTAACGGTCAGGCCGCGAACAAAGCTGCGGTCACCATGCCTTCCTCCAAGCTGAAAGTGGCAATCGCCAACGTGCTGAAGGAAGAAGGTTTTATTGAAGATTTTAAAGTTGAAGGCGACACCAAGCCTGAACTGGAACTTACTCTGAAGTATTTCCAGGGCAAAGCTGTTGTAGAAAGCATTCAGCGTGTCAGCCGCCCAGGTCTGCGCATCTATAAACGTAAAGATGAGCTGCCGAAAGTTATGGCGGGTCTGGGTATCGCAGTTGTTTCTACCTCTAAAGGTGTTATGACTGATCGTGCAGCGCGCCAGGCTGGTCTTGGTGGCGAAATTATCTGCTACGTAGCCTAATCGGAGGAAAAAATGTCTCGTGTTGCTAAAGCACCGGTCGTTGTTCCTGCCGGCGTTGATGTAAAAATCAACGGTCAGGTTATTACGATCAAAGGTAAAAACGGCGAGCTGACTCGTACTCTCAACGATGCTGTTGAAGTTAAACATGCAGATAATACCCTGACCTTCGGTCCGCGTGATGGTTACGCAGACGGTTGGGCTCAGGCTGGTACCGCGCGTGCCCTGCTGAACTCAATGGTTATCGGTGTTACCGAAGGCTTCACTAAGAAGCTGCAGCTGGTTGGTGTAGGTTACCGTGCAGCGGTTAAAGGCAATGTGATTAACCTGTCTCTGGGTTTCTCTCATCCTGTTGACCATCAGCTGCCTGCGGGTATCACTGCTGAATGTCCGACTCAGACTGAAATCGTGCTGAAAGGCGCTGATAAGCAGATGATCGGCCAGGTTGCAGCGGATCTGCGCGCCTACCGTCGTCCTGAGCCTTACAAAGGCAAGGGTGTTCGTTACGCCGACGAAGTCGTGCGTACCAAAGAGGCTAAGAAGAAGTAAGGTAACACTATGGATAAGAAATCTGCTCGTATCCGTCGTGCGACCCGCGCACGCCGCAAGCTCCAGGAGCTGGGCGCAACTCGCCTGGTGGTACATCGTACCCCGCGTCACATTTACGCACAGGTAATTGCACCGAACGGTTCTGAAGTTCTGGTAGCTGCTTCTACTGTAGAAAAAGCTATCGCTGAACAACTGAAGTACACCGGTAACAAAGACGCGGCTGCAGCTGTGGGTAAAGCTGTCGCTGAACGCGCTCTGGAAAAAGGCATCAAAGATGTATCCTTTGACCGTTCCGGGTTCCAATATCATGGTCGTGTCCAGGCACTGGCAGATGCTGCCCGTGAAGCTGGCCTTCAGTTCTAAGGTAGAGGTGTAAGATGGCTCACATCGAAAAACAAGCTGGCGAACTGCAGGAAAAGCTGATCGCGGTAAACCGCGTATCTAAAACCGTTAAAGGTGGTCGTATTTTCTCCTTCACAGCTCTGACTGTAGTTGGCGATGGTAACGGTCGC
This sequence comes from Escherichia sp. E2562, assembly GCF_005781075.1. Taxonomy (NCBI): domain Bacteria; kingdom Pseudomonadati; phylum Pseudomonadota; class Gammaproteobacteria; order Enterobacterales; family Enterobacteriaceae; genus Escherichia; species Escherichia sp. E2562. Next base: position 10,008 of record NZ_VATM01000024.1, read on the forward strand.
GTTGGTTTTGGTTACGGTAAAGCGCGTGAAGTTCCAGCAGCGATCCAGAAAGCGATGGAAAAAGCCCGTCGCAATATGATTAACGTCGCGCTGAATAACGGCACTCTGCAACACCCTGTTAAAGGTGTTCATACGGGTTCTCGCGTATTCATGCAGCCGGCTTCCGAAGGTACCGGTATCATCGCCGGTGGTGCAATGCGCGCCGTTCTGGAAGTCGCTGGGGTTCATAACGTTCTGGCTAAAGCATATGGTTCCACCAACCCGATTAACGTGGTTCGTGCAACTATCGATGGCCTGGAAAATATGAATTCTCCAGAAATGGTCGCTGCCAAGCGTGGTAAATCCGTTGAAGAAATTCTGGGGAAATAAACCATGGCAAAGACTATTAAAATTACTCAAACCCGCAGTGCAATCGGTCGTCTGCCGAAACACAAGGCAACGCTGCTTGGCCTGGGTCTGCGTCGTATTGGTCACACCGTAGAGCGCGAGGATACTCCTGCTATTCGCGGTATGATCAACGCGGTTTCCTTCATGGTTAAAGTTGAGGAGTAAGAGATGCGTTTAAATACTCTGTCTCCGGCCGAAGGCTCCAAAAAGGCGGGTAAACGCCTGGGTCGTGGTATCGGTTCTGGCCTCGGCAAAACCGGTGGTCGTGGTCACAAAGGTCAGAAATCTCGTTCTGGCGGTGGCGTACGTCGCGGTTTCGAGGGTGGTCAGATGCCTCTGTACCGTCGTCTGCCGAAATTCGGCTTCACTTCTCGTAAAGCAGCGATTACAGCCGAAGTTCGTCTGTCTGACCTGGCTAAAGTAGAAGGCGGTGTTGTAGACCTGAACACGCTGAAAGCGGCTAACATTATCGGTATCCAGATCGAGTTCGCGAAAGTGATCCTGGCTGGCGAAGTAACTACTCCGGTAACTGTTCGTGGCCTGCGTGTTACTAAAGGCGCTCGTGCTGCTATCGAAGCTGCTGGCGGTAAAATCGAGGAATAAGTAGCAGATGGCTAAACAACCGGGATTAGATTTTCAAAGTGCCAAAGGTGGCTTAGGCGAGCTGAAACGCAGACTGCTGTTTGTTATCGGTGCGCTGATTGTGTTCCGTATTGGCTCTTTTATTCCGATCCCTGGTATTGATGCCGCTGTACTTGCCAAACTGCTTGAGCAACAGCGAGGCACCATCATTGAGATGTTTAACATGTTCTCTGGTGGTGCTCTCAGCCGTGCTTCTATCTTTGCTCTGGGGATCATGCCGTATATTTCGGCGTCGATCATTATCCAGCTGCTGACGGTGGTTCACCCGACGTTGGCAGAAATTAAGAAAGAAGGGGAGTCTGGTCGTCGTAAGATCAGCCAGTACACCCGTTACGGTACTCTGGTGCTGGCAATATTCCAGTCGATCGGTATTGCTACCGGTCTGCCGAATATGCCTGGTATGCAAGGCCTGGTTATTAACCCGGGCTTTGCATTCTACTTCACCGCTGTTGTAAGTCTGGTCACAGGAACGATGTTCCTGATGTGGTTGGGCGAACAGATTACTGAACGAGGTATCGGCAACGGTATTTCAATCATTATCTTCGCCGGTATTGTCGCGGGACTCCCGCCAGCCATTGCCCATACTATCGAGCAAGCGCGTCAAGGCGACCTGCACTTCCTCGTGTTGCTGTTGGTTGCAGTATTAGTATTTGCAGTGACGTTCTTTGTTGTATTTGTTGAGCGTGGTCAACGCCGCATTGTGGTAAACTACGCAAAACGTCAGCAAGGTCGTCGTGTCTATGCTGCACAGAGCACACATTTACCGCTGAAAGTGAATATGGCGGGGGTAATCCCGGCAATCTTCGCTTCCAGTATTATTCTGTTCCCGGCGACCATCGCGTCATGGTTCGGGGGCGGTACTGGTTGGAACTGGCTGACAACAATTTCGCTGTATTTGCAGCCTGGGCAACCGCTTTATGTGTTACTCTATGCGTCTGCAATCATCTTCTTCTGTTTCTTCTACACGGCGTTGGTTTTCAACCCGCGTGAAACAGCAGATAACCTGAAGAAGTCCGGTGCATTTGTACCAGGAATTCGTCCGGGAGAGCAAACGGCGAAGTATATCGATAAAGTAATGACCCGCCTGACCTTGGTTGGTGCGCTGTACATTACCTTTATCTGCCTGATCCCGGAGTTCATGCGTGATGCAATGAAAGTACCGTTCTACTTCGGTGGGACCTCACTGCTTATCGTTGTTGTCGTGATTATGGACTTTATGGCTCAAGTGCAAACTCTGATGATGTCCAGTCAGTATGAGTCTGCATTGAAGAAGGCGAACCTGAAAGGCTACGGCCGATAATTGGTCGCCCGAGAAGTTACGGAGAGTAAAAATGAAAGTTCGTGCTTCCGTCAAGAAATTATGCCGTAACTGCAAAATCGTTAAGCGTGATGGTGTCATCCGTGTGATTTGCAGTGCCGAGCCGAAGCATAAACAGCGCCAAGGCTGATTTATTCGCATATTTTTCTTGCAAAGTTGGGTTGAGCTGGCTAGATTAGCCAGCCAATCTTTTGTATGTCTGTGCGTTTCCATTTGAGTATCCTGAAAACGGGCTTTTCAGCATGGAACGTACATATTAAATAGTAGGAGTGCATAGTGGCCCGTATAGCAGGCATTAACATTCCTGATCATAAGCATGCCGTAATCGCATTAACTTCGATTTATGGCGTCGGCAAGACCCGTTCTAAAGCCATCCTGGCTGCAGCGGGTATCGCTGAAGATGTTAAGATCAGTGAGCTGTCTGAAGGACAAATCGACACGCTGCGTGACGAAGTTGCCAAATTTGTCGTTGAAGGTGATCTGCGCCGTGAAATCAGCATGAGCATCAAGCGCCTGATGGATCTTGGTTGCTATCGCGGTTTGCGTCATCGTCGTGGTCTACCGGTTCGCGGTCAGCGTACCAAGACCAACGCACGTACCCGTAAGGGTCCGCGCAAACCGATCAAGAAATAATCGGGGTGATTGAATAATGGCAAAGGCACCAATTCGTGCACGTAAACGTGTAAGAAAACAAGTCTCTGACGGCGTGGCTCATATCCATGCTTCTTTCAACAACACCATCGTGACTATCACTGATCGTCAGGGTAACGCGTTGGGTTGGGCAACAGCCGGTGGTTCCGGTTTCCGTGGTTCTCGCAAATCCACTCCGTTTGCAGCTCAGGTTGCAGCAGAGCGTTGCGCTGACGCCGTGAAAGAATACGGCATCAAGAATCTGGAAGTTATGGTTAAAGGTCCGGGTCCAGGCCGCGAATCTACTATTCGTGCTCTGAACGCCGCAGGTTTCCGCATCACTAACATTACTGATGTGACTCCGATCCCTCATAACGGTTGTCGTCCGCCGAAAAAACGTCGCGTATAACGCTTCGTTTTCCAGGTTTGTTGGAGAAAGAAAATGGCAAGATATTTGGGTCCTAAGCTCAAGCTGAGCCGTCGTGAGGGCACCGACTTATTCCTTAAGTCTGGCGTTCGCGCGATCGATACCAAGTGTAAAATTGAACAAGCTCCTGGCCAGCACGGTGCGCGTAAACCGCGTCTGTCTGACTATGGTGTGCAGTTGCGTGAAAAGCAAAAAGTTCGCCGTATCTATGGTGTGCTGGAGCGTCAGTTCCGTAACTACTACAAAGAAGCAGCACGTCTGAAAGGCAACACCGGTGAAAACCTGTTGGCTCTGCTGGAAGGTCGTCTGGACAACGTTGTATACCGTATGGGCTTCGGTGCCACTCGTGCAGAAGCACGCCAGCTGGTTAGCCATAAAGCAATTATGGTAAACGGTCGTGTTGTTAACATCGCTTCTTATCAGGTTAGTCCGAATGACGTTGTAAGCATTCGTGAGAAAGCGAAGAAGCAGTCTCGCGTGAAAGCCGCTCTGGAGCTGGCTGAGCAGCGTGAAAAGCCAACCTGGCTGGAAGTTGATGCTGGCAAGATGGAAGGTACGTTTAAGCGTAAGCCGGAGCGTTCTGATCTGTCTGCGGACATTAACGAACACCTGATCGTCGAGCTTTACTCCAAGTAAAGCTTAGTACCAAAGAGAGGACACAATGCAGGGTTCTGTGACAGAGTTTCTAAAACCGCGCCTGGTTGATATCGAGCAAGTGAGTTCGACGCACGCCAAGGTGACCCTTGAGCCTTTAGAGCGTGGCTTTGGCCATACTCTGGGTAACGCACTGCGCCGTATTCTGCTCTCATCGATGCCGGGTTGCGCGGTGACCGAGGTTGAGATTGATGGTGTACTACATGAGTACAGCACCAAAGAAGGCGTTCAGGAAGATATCCTGGAAATCCTGCTCAACCTGAAAGGGCTGGCGGTGAGAGTTCAGGGCAAAGATGAAGTTATTCTTACCTTGAATAAATCTGGCATTGGCCCTGTGACTGCAGCCGATATCACCCACGACGGTGATGTCGAAATCGTCAAGCCGCAGCACGTGATCTGCCACCTGACCGATGAGAACGCGTCTATTAGCATGCGTATCAAAGTTCAGCGCGGTCGTGGTTATGTGCCGGCTTCTACCCGAATTCATTCGGAAGAAGATGAGCGCCCAATCGGCCGTCTGCTGGTCGACGCATGCTACAGCCCTGTAGAGCGTATTGCCTACAATGTTGAAGCAGCGCGTGTAGAACAGCGTACCGACCTGGACAAGCTGGTCATCGAAATGGAAACCAACGGCACAATCGATCCTGAAGAGGCGATTCGTCGTGCGGCAACCATTCTGGCTGAACAACTGGAAGCTTTCGTTGACTTACGTGATGTACGTCAGCCGGAAGTGAAAGAAGAGAAACCAGAGTTCGATCCGATCCTGCTGCGCCCTGTTGACGATCTGGAATTGACTGTCCGCTCTGCTAACTGCCTTAAAGCAGAAGCTATCCACTATATCGGTGATCTGGTACAACGTACCGAGGTTGAGCTCCTTAAAACGCCTAACCTTGGTAAAAAATCTCTTACTGAGATTAAAGACGTGCTGGCTTCCCGTGGACTGTCTCTGGGTATGCGCCTGGAAAACTGGCCACCGGCAAGCATCGCTGACGAGTAACCGGATCACAGGTTAAGGTTTTACTGAGAAGGATAAGGTCATGCGCCATCGTAAGAGTGGTCGTCAACTGAACCGCAACAGCAGCCATCGCCAGGCTATGTTCCGCAATATGGCAGGTTCACTGGTTCGTCATGAAATCATCAAGACGACTCTGCCTAAAGCGAAAGAGCTGCGCCGCGTAGTTGAGCCGCTGATTACTCTTGCCAAGACTGATAGCGTTGCTAATCGTCGTCTGGCATTCGCCCGTACTCGTGATAACGAGATCGTGGCAAAACTGTTTAACGAACTGGGCCCGCGTTTCGCGAGCCGTGCCGGTGGTTACACTCGTATTCTGAAGTGTGGCTTCCGTGCAGGCGACAACGCGCCGATGGCTTACATCGAGCTGGTTGATCGTTCAGAGAAAGCAGAAGCTGCTGCAGAGTAATCTGAAGCAACGTAAAAAAACCCGCCCCGGCGGGTTTTTTTATACCCGTAGTATCCCCACTTATCTACAATAGTTGTACTCTTTTTGTTCATCCCCTGGAGTATTTATGTGGTTACTTGACCAGTGGGCAGAGCGCCATATTACTGAAGCACAATCTAAAGGTGAGTTTGATAATCTCTCAGGCAGTGGTGAACCATTAATCCTGGAAGATGACACACATGTGCCGCCGGAACTGCGTGCGGGCTATCGCTTGTTAAAGAATGCCGGCTGTTTACCGCCAGAACTTGAGCAGCGCAAGGAAGCTATTCAGCTTCTGGATATTCTCAACGGTATCCGTCAGGATGATCCGCAATATCAAGATGTTAGCCGTCAGTTGTCTTTACTGGAGTTGAAACTGCGGCAAGCAGGTTTGAGTACTGAATTTTTACGTGGCGAATATGCAGATAAGCTTCTGCATAAAATTAATGACAACTGAGAGATAATTTATGTATCGCATTGGTGAGTTGGCAAAACTGGCAGAAGTTACGCCCGACACAATACGTTATTACGAAAAACAGCAGATGATGGATCATGAAGTTCGTACGGAAGGAGGCTTTCGCCTGTATACCGAAAGCGATCTCCAACGGTTGAAATTTATTCGGCATGCCAGACAACTTGGTTTCAGTCTTGAGTCGATCCGTGAGTTACTTTCGATCCGTATCGATCCTGAACATCATACTTGTCAGGAATCAAAAGGTATTGTGCAGGAAAGATTACAGGAAGTGGAAGCGCGGATAGCCGAGTTGCAGAGCATGCAGCGTTCCTTGCAACGTCTTAACGATGCCTGTTGTGGTAGCGCCCATAGCAGCGTTTATTGCTCTATCCTTGAAGCTCTTGAACAAGGAGCCAGCGGTGTCAAAGCAGGTTGTTGATTTTTTGCACTGACGGGATTACACTCGCGCCGTTAAATAACCAACTGGAGTTTTTATGAGTCGATATCAGCATACGAAAGGGCAGATAAAGGATAATGCGATTGAAGCATTACTACATGACCCTTTGTTCAGGCAGCGTGTAGAAAAAAATAAAAAAGGGAAAGGCAGTTATATGCGAAAAGGAAAACATGGCAATCGGGGTAGCTGGGAGGCCAGTGGCAAGAAAGTAAATCACTTTTTTACCACTGGCCTTCTGCTTTCAGGCATTTGTTAAGAGCGGTTATTCTGCTCTTTCAGCAAATCACGAATTTCTGTCAGTAATACTTCTTCTTTAGTTGGTGCAGGTGCGGCTGCTGGTTCTTCTTTTTTCCGATTCAGTTTGTTGATTAGCTTAATCGCCATAAAGATGGCAAAGGCCACAATCAGAAAATCAAAGACGTTTTGAATGAAGACACCGTAATGCATCACAACAGCAGGGATATCCCCCTGCGCATCGCGTAGCGTGACAGCAAACTGTTTAAAGTCGATCCCGCCAATTAATAAGCCTAAAGGTGGCATGATGATATCGGCAACCAGTGAAGAGACGATCTTCCCGAATGCCGCACCGATAATGACACCCACCGCCAAATCCACCACATTCCCGCGCATCGCAAATTCGCGAAATTCTTTAATAATGCTCATGTTATTCTCCCTATGAAGCCGACAACCATAAGTCTAACAAATGTTAAGCCATTTTCCTGCCAGGAATGAATTTAATTAATCCTTGATAATCAAAGGGAAATAATAAGGCGTCATTAGACGCCTTATTAATTACAAAAAGAAAGGACTTGGCTGGAAGAGTCTTTCGACGTCGGTAATAAACTTTTTATCTGTGAGGAACATAATTACGTGATCGCCTTGCTCAATGCGCAGATTGTCATTGGCAATCATCACGTCGTTTCCACGTACCACCGCTCCAATAATCGTTCCTGGCGGTAGCTTGATTTCATCAATGACTCTGCCGACAACGCGCGAGGTGCTTTCATCACCGTGAGCAACGGCTTCAATAGCTTCTGCTACGCCGCGGCGCAATGAGGAAACACCAACAATATCTGCTTTTCGCACATGACTAAGCAACGCAGAAATAGTTGCTTGTTGTGGTGAAATCGCAATATCGATCACGCTCCCCTGAACCAGATCCACATAAGCGCGACGCTGGATCAATACCATCACCTTTTTCGCACCCATACGTTTGGCGAGCATGGCTGACATGATATTGGCCTCGTCATCGTTGGTGACGGCAATAAACAGATCAACTTGATCGATATGTTCTTCGGCCAGCAGTTCTTGATCCGACGCATCACCAAAAAAGACGATCGTATTCTGCAACTTTTCCGCCAGTTCGGCAGCGCGCTGCTGATTACGTTCGATGAGTTTGACGCTGTAATCTTTTTCCAGGCGACGCGCCAGCCCTGCACCGATATTACCGCCACCAACCAGCATGATCCGCTTATACGGTTTTTCCAGTCGCTGTAATTCACTCATCACCGCGCGTATATGCTGCGAGGCGGCAATAAAGAACACTTCATCACCAGCTTCAACAATAGTCGAACCTTGCGGGCGGATAGGACGGTCGTGGCGGAAAATTGCCGCCACGCGGGTATCGATATGTGGCATATGCTCGCGCATGGTCGAAAGCGCATTACCAATAAGCGGGCCACCATAATAGGCTTTTACCACTGCAAGGCTCACTTTACCCTCAGCGAAGTTCACCACCTGCAATGCGCCGGGATACTCAATCAGTCGGTAAATATTATCGATAACCAACTGCTCTGGTGCGATCAGATGATCAATCGGTACAGCATCTGAATGAAATAGCTTATCGGCATCGCGCACGTAGTCTGGTGAGCGGATACGAGCGATGCGATTAGGGGTGTTGAAAAGTGAGTAGGCTACCTGGCAGGCAACCATATTGGTTTCATCTGAACTGGTTACAGCAACCAGCATATCGGCGTCGTCGGCACCTGCCTCCCGCAATACGCGTGGATGAGAGCCATGCCCCTGCACGACTCGCAGGTCAAATTTATCCTGCAAGGTCCGCAGACGCTCACCGTTGGTATCGACAACAGTAATATCGTTGTTCTCGCCAACCAGGTTTTCCGCCAGTGTGCCGCCAACCTGACCGGCACCCAGAATGATAATTTTCATCAGTCGCGACCCGTTATCTCATCACTTTTTGATTAGCTTAGCGTAAAAGAAGCCGTCGCCCTCTTCAGCACCAGGCAGATTTTGCTTACCCGGTTGTTCTGGTGTTCCGGTGTCGCAAAGTTCGGCATCAGCGGTACGTTGCAAAAAGGCTTTAACCTGCAGGCTATTCTCTTCCGGTAACACCGAACAGGTGGCATAGACCAGGGTTCCACCGGATTTTAAATGCGGCCAAATGGCGTCGAGAATTTCAGACTGCAGTTGCGCGAGTTCCGGGATATCGCGATCACGACGTAACCACTTGATATCCGGATGTCGACGAATCACACCTGTTGCTGAACAAGGCGCATCTAATAAAATGCGATCAAACTGTTGCTCGCCACACCATTGGGAAGGGTAGCGGCCATCACCTTGTTTCACGGTCGCCTTCATACCAAGGCGTTTTAAATTGTCGTAAACGCGAGAGAGGCGCTGTTCGTCAATATCAACCGCAAGAACCTGCGCTTCTGGTGCCACCTCAAGGATATGCGTTGTTTTACCGCCGGGGGCGGCACAAAGATCCAGAATGTGTTCACCGTTTTGTGGCGCAAGCCAGGTCATGCAACCTTGTGCTGATGCATCCTGAACGGTAACCCATCCGTCTTCAAAACCGGGTAGCGCATGAACAGGTGCAGGTGTTTCCAGCCGTACAGCATCAGGGTAATCCGAATGCGGGAAGCCTTTCATTCCTGCTTCATCCAGCAATGCAAGCCAACTGTCGCGGGAATGATGCGTACGATTAACGCGCAGCCACATTGGCGGACGCTGGTTATTGGCGTCAACGATAGATTGCCACTGCTCTGGATACGCTTTTTGCAGACGCTTCAGCAACCAGGAGGGATGCAGATAACGTGCATCACTGGCATTAAACTCGGCTAATAACTCTTCTTGCTGACGCTGGAACTGACGTAATACGCCGTTAATCAACCCTTTAAGTTGCGGGCGCTTAATTGTGACAGCGCCTTCAACCGTTTCAGCCAGCGCAGCATGCGGTGGAATGCGGGTATAAAGCAGTTGATACAAACCAACCATAATCAGGTAATGCACGGTCCGCTGTTTGCCGGTCATCGGACGGGCCATTAACTTATTAATCAGCCAGTCTAACTGTGAAAGCGTGCGCAGTACGCCAAAGCACAACTCTTGAAGAAGTGCTTTGTCTTTATCGGAAACCTTTTGCTGGAGCGCTGGCAAAATGTTGCTTAATGATTGCCCTTGCTCGACGACTTGTTCAACGGCCTGGGCCGCCATGCTACGTAAATTACGTTGTTTTTTCATAAGTATAAAAATGCCCGGCAAGACCGGGCTTAGAAGAGTGGACTATCAGGCCAGACGCTTGCCCGGAACAAACCATTCCCGACGAGAATTCAGGAGGTCTTGTGCGCTCATCGCTTTCTTACCCGCAGGTTGTAACGAGAGCAGGTTCAGGATGCCATCACCAGTCGCAACCTGGATGCCTTGTTTGTTGGCTTCAAGGATCGTTCCTGGGGCAGCGTTGGTTACCGTATCAATGACCGACGCTTTCCAGACTTTAACCGGCTGTCCTTCAATTTCCAGCCAGCTCATTGGCCATGGATTGAAAGCGCGAATGCAGCGTTCAAGCTGCGCTGCCGAAAGTGACCAGTCAATACGCGCTTCTTCTTTACTCAACTTTTCGGCGTAAGTAACGAGAGTTTCGTCCTGCACTTCCGGTTTTGCCGAGCCGTCTGCCAGTTGTTTCAATGTGGCGATAAGCCCTTGTGGGCCAAGCTCTGCCAGTTTGTCATATAACGTGCCACTGGTATCTTCTGTGGTAATCGGGCAGGAGAGTTTATAGAGCATGTCGCCCGTGTCTAAACCGACATCCATTTGCATAATGGTTACGCCGGTTTCTGCATCGCCCGCCCACAGCGAACGTTGGATTGGTGCAGCACCGCGCCAACGTGGCAGCAGTGAACCATGAACGTTGATACAGCCAAGACGCGGCATTTCCAGCACCGCTTTAGGCAGAATCAGCCCATAGGCGACGACGACCATAACATCAGCCTGCAGATCGGCGACCAGTTGCTGGTTTTCTTGTGGACGCAGGGAAACAGGTTGAAAAACGGGTAGACCTTTTTCCTCAGCCAGAACTTTAACCGGGCTGGGCATCAGTTTTTTACCGCGTCCTGCCGGTCGGTCTGGCTGGGTGAACACGCCAACGACGTTATGACCAGAAGACAACAGCGCGTCGAGATGACGCGCTGCAAAGTCAGGTGTTCCCGCAAAAATAATACGTAGTGATTCTGACACGTTAGTTCTTATCCTTAAGCCCGGTCTTTCAGACGATCCAGTTTTTCAACTTTCTGACGAATACGTTGTTGTTTCAGCGGTGACAGGTAATCCATGAACAGTTTACCGACCAGGTGATCCATCTCATGCTGAATGCAGATGGCTAACAGACCATCAGCTTCCAGTTCAAATGGTTTACCATCGCGGTCCAGGGCGCGAATTTTCACTTTCTCTGCGCGCGGCACTAAAGCACGCTGTTCAGGGATCGACAGGCAACCTTCTTCAATGCCTGTTTCGCCGCTTTTTTCTAAAAGCTCCGGATTGATTAACACCAGCCGTTCGTCGCGGTTTTCCGAAACATCAATAACAATGATACGTTGATGGATATCAACCTGGGTTGCCGCCAGGCCAATACCTTCTTCTGCGTACATCGTCTCGAACATATCATCGACGATACGCTGAATTTCTGCATTCACTTCTTCTACCGGTTTAGCAACTTTGCGAAGCCGCTCGTCCGGAATATGTAACACTTGCAAAACTGACATAAATCTCCAGAGATGTGTTCAGGAGTTAGAAAGATTATTTCTTCTATTCTAGACAAATCCCCCTCTGATTGACAGCATCACTGACCAATCGCAAAGATTGCTAAGGCTGCTTATGGCAGGGAGATAAGGATGGTCGATACCGAAATTTGGCTGCGTTTAATGAGCATCAGCAGCTTGTACGGCGATGATATGGTCCGCATTGCTCACTGGCTGGTAGAACAGCCAAATATTGATGCAGTTGTACTGCAGCAAACAGGGCTTTCATCGCGACAGGCACAACGCTTTCTTACATTTTCACAGCAGAGTATTGAAAGCTCACTTTGTTGGCTGGAGCAACCTAACCATCATTTAATCCCAGCGGACAGTGAATTTTATCCTCCTCAACTTATTGCAACGGCTGATTATCCAGGTGCACTGTTTGTTGCTGGTGATCTACAAGCGCTGCAATCATTTCAGTTGGCCGTAGTGGGAAGCCGGGCGCATTCATGGTATGGCGAACGGTGGGGGCGGCTGTTATGTGAGGCGCTGGCGGCGCGAGGCGTGACAATTACCAGTGGGCTGGCGCGCGGAATCGATGGTGTAGCGCATAAAGCGGCCTTGCAGGTAAATGGTGTCAGTGTTGCTGTGCTGGGGAATGGGCTAAATACCATTCATCCGCGTCGCCATGCCCGACTTGCTACCAGTCTGCTTGAACATGGTGGGGCTCTTGTCTCGGAATTTCCCCTCGATACCCCTCCTCTTGCTTACAATTTCCCGCGAAGAAATCGCATTATTAGTGGTCTAAGTAAAGGTGTACTGGTGGTGGAAGCGGCTTTGCGCAGTGGTTCACTGGTGACAGCGCGTTGTGCGCTTGAGCAGGGACGTGAAGTCTTTGCTTTGCCCGGTCCATTAGGGAGTCCCGGAAGTGAAGGCCCCCACTGGCTTATAAAACAAGGTGCGATTCTTGTGACGGAACCGGAAGAAATTCTGGAAAATTTGCAATATGGATTGCACTGGTTGCCAGATGCCCATGAAAAATCATTTTATTCATCAGATCAGGAAGACGTGGCATTGCCATTTCCTGAGCTCCTGGCTAACGTAGGAGATGAGGTAACACCTGTTGACGTCGTCGCTGAACGTGCCGGCCAACCTGTGCCAGAGGTAGTTACTCAACTACTTGAACTGGAGTTAGCAGGATGGATCGCAGCTGTACCCGGCGGCTATGTCCGATTGAGGAGGGCATGCCATGTTCGACGTACTAATGTATTTGTTTGAAACCTATATTCACACTGAAGCTGAGTTGCGTGTGGATCAAGACAAACTTGAACAGGATCTTACCGACGCAGGTTTTGAGCGAGAAGATATCTACAATGCCCTGCTATGGCTGGAAAAACTTGCTGATTATCAGGAAGGGTTGGCAGAACCGATGCAACTGGCCTCGGATCCTCTCTCCATGCGTATTTATACACCGGAAGAGTGTGAACGACTGGATGCCAGCTGCCGTGGGTTTCTGCTTTTCCTTGAGCAGATTCAGGTGCTCAACCTTGAAACCCGTGAAATGGTGATAGAGCGAGTGCTCGCGCTGGATAACGCAGAGTTCGAACTGGATGATCTGAAATGGGTGATCCTGATGGTGTTGTTCAACATCCCGGGCTGCGAAAATGCGTACCAGCAAATGGAAGAATTACTCTTTGAAGTGAATGAAGGTATGCTGCATTAATCATTTCTTTAATTCAGCATAAGTTGTTATGGCGAAATCAGCACTGTTCACGGTGCGTAATAATGAGTCCTGCCCAAAGTGCGGGGCTGAACTGGTTATTCGATCCGGGAAACACGGTCCGTTTCTTGGGTGCTCACAGTATCCGGCGTGTGACTACGTCCGTCCTCTGAAATCTTCAGCGGATGGGCATATCGTCAAAGTTCTGGAGGGGCAGGTTTGCCCTGCATGCGGAGCAAATCTGGTATTACGCCAGGGACGCTTTGGTATGTTTATTGGTTGCAGTAACTACCCTGAATGCGAACATACCGAGCTTATCGATAAACCGGACGAAACAGCAATTACCTGTCCTCAATGTCGGACGGGCCATCTGGTCCAGCGCCGCTCCCGTTATGGCAAAACATTTCACTCCTGTGATCGCTACCCTGAGTGTCAATTTGCTATTAACTTCAAACCAATAGCCGGAGAGTGCCCTGAGTGTCATTTTCCGCTACTCATCGAAAAGAAAACCGCGCAGGGTGTTAAACATTTCTGTGCCAGTAAACAATGTGGAAAGCCGGTTTCGGCGGAATAATAACGTGAATAATAACCTGCAAGGAGACGCTATCGCAGCTGCGATAGATGTCCTCAATGAAGAACGTGTCATCGCCTATCCAACGGAAGCCGTTTTTGGTGTCGGGTGCGATCCTGATAGCGAAACAGCAGTGATGCGGCTGTTGGAATTAAAGCAGCGTCCGGTTGATAAGGGGCTGATTTTAATCGCGGCAAATTACGAGCAGCTTAAACCCTATATTGATGACAGCATGCTGACTGGCGCGCAGCGTGAAACCATTTTTTCTCGCTGGCCTGGTCCTGTCACCTTTGTCTTTCCCGCGCCTGCGACAACACCACGATGGTTGACGGGCCGCTTTGATTCGCTTGCTGTACGAGTTACCGACCATCCGTTGGTGGTTGCTTTGTGCCAGACTTATGGTAAACCGCTGGTTTCTACCAGTGCCAACTTGAGTGGATTACCACCTTGTCGAACAATAGAGGAAGTTCACGCACAGTTTGGTGCTGATTTCCCGGTTGTGCGAGGTGAAACGGGCGGTCGTTTAAATCCTTCAGAAATTCGTGATGCCCTGACGGGTGAACTGTTTCGACAGGGGTAACATAATGGAAACCTATGCTGTTTTTGGTAATCCGATAGCCCACAGCAAATCGCCATTCATTCATCAGCAATTTGCACAGCAACTGAATATTGAACATCCCTATGACCGCGTGCTGGCACCCATCAATGATTTCATCAACACGCTAAACGCTTTCTTTAGTGCTGGTGGTAAAGGTGCGAATGTGACAGTGCCTTTTAAAGAAGAGGCTTTTGCCAGAGCGGATGAGCTTACTGAACGGGCAGCGTTGGCTGGTGCTGTTAATACCCTCAAGCGGTTAGAAGATGGACGCCTACTGGGTGACAATACCGATGGTGTAGGCTTGTTAAGCGATCTGGAACGTCTGTCTTTTATTCGCTCCGGTTTACGTATTCTGCTTATCGGCGCTGGTGGGGCATCTCGTGGGGTATTACTGCCGCTTCTCTCTCTGGACTGTGCGGTGACAATCACTAACCGAACGGTTTCTCGCGCGGAAGAGTTGGCTAAATTGTTTGCGCACACTGGTAGTGTTCAGGCGTTGGGTATGGACGAACTGGACGGTCACGAGTTCGATCTTATTATTAACGCGACATCCAGTGGCATTAGTGGAGATGTTCCGGCGATCCCGGCATCGCTCGTCCATTCAGGTATTTGTTGTTATGACATGTTCTACCAGAAGGGAAAAACGCCCTTTCTGGCATGGTGTGAACAGCAAGGCTCAAAACGTAATGCGGATGGATTGGGGATGTTAGTGGCGCAGGCGGCTCATGCCTTCCTTCTCTGGCACGGTGTTCTGCCTGACGTAGCACCAGTTATAAAGCAATTGCAGGAGGAGTTGTCCGCGTGAATCAGGCCATCCAATTTCCAGACAGGGAAGAGTGGAGCGAGAGTAAAAAATGCGTTTGTTTTCCAGCTCTTGTAAATGGTATGCAGCTCACTTGCGCTATTACTGGAGAGAGTCTGGCGAACCGCTTTGCAGGAGATACGCCAGAACAGTGGTTAGCGAATTTTCGTCAGCATCGCTGGGACCTGGAAGAGGAAGCGGAAAACTTAATTCAGGAACAAAGTGAAGATGATCAAGGCTGGGTCTGGTTACCCTGATCCAGATATTCGTCCTTCCATTTCACGTAATTATTTGCGGAATAGCGTAACCCAGCCTTCTCTTCATCACTTAACGGGCGGATCTGTTTGACGGGGCTACCGAGATACAGATATCCGCTCTCCAGTCGTTTATTTTGTGGGACCAGGCTACCTGCACCAATCATCACATCATCTTCTACTATTGCGCCATCAAGTAAAATTGAGCCCATCCCAACCAAAACTCGATTGCCAATGGTGCAGCCGTGGAGCATCACTTTATGTCCAACCGTAACGTCTTCACCGACGATCAACGGATTGCCTTGTGGATTAGCCGTTGATTTATGGGTCACGTGTAAGACGCTACCATCCTGAATATTAGTGCGGGCACCGATTTGTACATAATTCACATCGCCACGAATCACAACGAGCGGCCAGATCCCCACATCATCAGCCAGGCGGGCGTCACCAATAACCACACTACTACTGTCGATCATTACGCGCTGACCGATTTGTGGAAAAAGATCGCGGTATGGGCGTAAAACATCAGACATACTTACCTCAACAATAAATGATTTACTAATGACTTTGGGTGCATTATTGGCCTTGTGCAAGTCTTTTAGTATGCAAAAAAGCACCGTTTTGTGTGTGAATGCAGCAAAAAGGGTGAAAAAACAACAAACAGAAAAAAAGATCAAAAAAGTACTTGTGCAAAAAATTGGGATCCCTATAATGCGCCTCCGTTGAGACGACAACGTGAAACACTTCACAAGATGGTCGTAACAACAAAGAGAAAAATCCTGAAATTCAGGGTTGACTCTGAAAGAGGAAAGCGTAATATACGCCACCTCGCGACAGTGAGCTGAAAGCCGCGTC
>NZ_VATM01000025.1:0-35904 GCF_005781075.1 Escherichia sp. E2562
GAAACGATGAAATTCGGTGGTATCGGTGTTGCCCGAAAAGGCGACAAAGTGTCATGTCCGGTTCTGGGACATGGCCTTACAATCATCGTAGAAGGCAACCCTGATTACCTTGACCATGGTATCCCGGTTGCGTTTCACGGTCACAAATGCGCCTGTGGTTGTACGTTGATCAGTTCATTTACCGCTGCAAAGGTTGCCTGATTATGCCCGTCTGGCTGGATGCCATCCCTGAAAAGGCCACAAAAATAGCGCGCCCCGGCACCGGGCGTTGGTTGCTTTTCCTCGCGTTTGTCATGCTGGGGGGCATAGCGCTTACACTGTGGTGCTGGACATCAGAGCGAACCGGATTTGTCTTCTGGTTCACCACTCTGGGCCTTCCATTTTGCACATGGGGGCTTATTTTCGGTTTACGCAGGGTTGCCTATAAAGCAGAGCAGGTCGGAGCTGAGTCGCGTAATGTCGACCGTGAAGCTCTTATCGACAGTGAAATTCTTCGCGGTCAGCGCTGCGCCTGGATCCTCGGTACATACATTCAGGCCCCGGCGGGAAACAAAACCGATGACCTGCTTGAGGCAATGAAGGCCGCAGCACCCGCTATCGATTTCTCCCGCCCAAGAGGATGTGACAAACCGGTCAGATACGCGGCATTAACAGAATACCAGGCAGATTTAACAAAGGCCCTGACAGCGGCGATGACTAAACTGACCACGCGTGTAGAAGGGATCGTTCAGCCGCTTCCGCCGGAGCTGCCATGCTGGCTGGTGCTGGATTGTGATAACGATCTGTACCCCTTGATTGAAGAGCAGCTTAAAGCCGATCTATCACTAAAGACCGGCAGGATTTTTCGCCTGATGTCCGGAAAAGGGCTGAGCGCATTCGATGCCTGGCTGGACAAACGATGGGACAATCCGGGCATTCTGGTTGCCATCACGCTGTCATTACCGGCGTCTCCCCGGGAATATGACGCAGATGCCATCTCGATGGTGGTATTGAGCAACCGCAAAGCCCACGCCTGGCCGGATGCACTCCTCCTTCATCGCCCCGAAAGGGGAGCAGAAACAACGCTCACAAAGACACTCACCCGGGCGCTGCTCTGGGCGAAAACCCGGCCCGGTGAACTCAAAGGAAGCTGGATCACCGGTCTAACATTGACCTCTGGAAGCGGCTGGAATAATGCCTGCGAGCAGAGCGGGGTGGAATTTAGCCTTTCAGAGGACAACTTCAGTATCGATCCAATTCTGGGATACACGGGCCATGCGGCTCCATGGCTGGCCATCACGCTTGCCAATACTGGCGTTGCACAACGAGGCCCGCAGGTTATCGCCGCCCAACCCGCCGCTGACAAGGACGACATCTGGATCGCCGTCATCACCAAAGAAGAAGTTCGCAAGGAATCGCCTAAGAATGTCTAAGGTAAAAGTAAAAACTCTCATCGGCTCCGTTGTAACTGTCGCCTTTTTCCTGACAGCCATCGTGGCATTTTTGTTTTATGCCTTTCCGGAAAACGTAGCTTCGGCCACCGGTTTCGGTCCGTATGACGGCCCACGGATACTCACATTCTGCGCCATACTGGTTGCCACGTTGTTTTTACTCGGCTGGCTGACGGAGAAGGCTTTCGACTTCGCCGGTAAATCTGGGTTGTATTTCCAGTGGGGACGGAAAAAGGCAGAGAGCGTCACTCCGGTAATGAACACCATTCCCGGTGAAGAAGACGACGATGAACCGGTCTTCAGCGAAGACGCCGTGTCCGAACACCTGCGCTTTCGCTATGGACGTCGCTGGAAGCGTAGAGTGCGACTCCTTCTGGTGATGGGCAACCAGGACGACGTTCACAAAGCTGCCCCGGGCCTGTGTAATGACCTCTGGCAGGAAGGCGACAGCAATGTGCTGATTTATGGCGGTGACGCGCAGTCACTTCCGGACGAGATCTTCCTTTCAAAACTGAAGCGCCTGCGATCCGGGCAACCGGTTGATGGCATCATTCAGGTGATGAGTATTTCAGCTCTCCCGACGGATGGCGAACGAGATGCCCTCCTGCGTTACCGTCAGAAAGCCGACCATCAGTTGGGCTGGCAGGCGCCTGTCTGGCTGTGGCTGACTGACAACGCCACCGATGCTCAGCAGGGCGCGGAAACTGCTGCGACAGGGGTCATATTCGGGCCTGATGGTACCGTGAAAGGCGCGGGTGAAGGGTTTTCTACACTGGCACTGCATCTGCAAAAAGCAGGTATGGCACAGATACTGAATAATCCGGCTGATTTCGGTCTGCTTCAGTTATCCCTCCGACTGCGGCAGGAGCTGAAAGCCAGTCTGGATGTTTTGCTCGGCGGGCTGATGCAGGGATCTGCGGCCTTTCGTTTACGAGGGGTCATGTTCAGTCCTGAAGTGGCCGTCGTCGGTTCGGTCCCAAACACACGCCCCAACACACTGACCTGGAAAACCGTCATTGATGACTGTGATGCCGTCAGCGGCAGGAAGCTGGGCTTCGACTGGCTGAAGATGCTGCGGTTAATTCTGCTTTCCCTGATTGTCCTGTGGGGGGCCGCTACACTACTGTCCCTGATCGTTAACCGTACCCAGATTTTTCAGGCGCAGGATACGGCGAGGCAGGCAGCGGATACTGCAAAACCACTGGCTGAGCGTCTGCACAATCAGCTCGTACTCCAGCAGGCTATTGCCCGTCTGCAACATCGCGAGGCGACCGGCGCGCCATGGTACACCCGCTTTGGTCTTAATCAGGACAGCGATACGCTGGCTGCACTCTGGCCCCTGTATGCGAAAAATAACGCACAGCTGATGAGGGATCCCACAGCAGATAGTCTCAGGCAGCAGCTGAATGCGTTTGTGCAACTTCCTCCTGCCAGTGATGCCAGAACGCAAGGCACACAGCATACCTATGACGTGCTCAAAAGTTATCTGATGCTGGCGCGTCCGGACAAAGCGGACGCCGGCTGGCTGGCAAAAAACGCGCTGAAAGCCTTACCGAAACGCCAGAATGTGCCGGATGGCATATGGCAGAACATCGCACCGAAACTGCTGGGTTTTTATGCGCAAAACCTCCCGGCTCATCCGGAATGGAAAATTAAGCCTGATGCCCAATTAATCAGCACAGTCCGTCAAATTCTGCTTAAGCAAATTGGCCAGCGGAACGCTGAGTCCGGGTTATATCAGGAGATGCTTAAGCGCGTGGCCAGCAACTGGCCTGATTTAACGCTTGCTGATATGACTGGCGACACCGATGCCTCAACGGTATTCAGCACTGATGAAGTCGTTCCTGGAATGTTTACGCGTCAGGCCTGGGAAGAGCAGGTACAGGATGCGATTGATGAGGTCGTGAAAACCCGCCGCGATGAAATTGACTGGGTACTGTCGGACAAGACCCATCAGACAGGGAGCGATATCTCCCCGGAGGCGCTGAAGGCCCGCCTGACTGAACGCTATTTCACCGATTTTGGTAACGCCTGGCTCAACATGGTCAACAGCATACAGTGGCAGGAAGCCACGTCACTGTCTGAGGCGATTGCCCAGCTCAGTCTGATCGGTGATGTCCGCCAGTCCCCGCTAGTGGCACTGATGAACACGCTGGCCTGGCAGGGGAAAACAGGGCAGAAAGGTGAGGCTCTGGCTGATTCAATCGTGGACTCAGCGAAAAAGCTGATCGGTCAGAAAAAAAATGCCAGACAGTTTATTGAACAGGCACAGGGCCCTAAAGGTCCGCTTGATGGCGTGTTTGGACCGCTGATGGGGCTTATGGAAGGTAAAGAGGGTACCGGTGCCAACGGTAACCTCAGTTTCCAGTCCTGGCTGGCCCGCGTAACTCAGGTGCGGCTGAAGCTTCAGCAAGTCACCAGCGCCCCGGATCCGCAGGCTATGTCGCAGATGCTGGCCCAGACAGTATTCCAGGGCAAAGCCATCGATCTGACCGATACCCGCGACTACGGCAGTCTGGTTGCGGCGAGTCTGGGGCAGGGGTGGAATGGATTTGGCCAGTCGTT
This sequence comes from Escherichia sp. E2562, assembly GCF_005781075.1. NCBI lineage: Bacteria > Pseudomonadati > Pseudomonadota > Gammaproteobacteria > Enterobacterales > Enterobacteriaceae > Escherichia > Escherichia sp. E2562. The sequence continues at coordinate 3,996 of NZ_VATM01000025.1, forward strand.
ATTTGTGCAACCGCTTGATCTGGCCTGGCGGCAGGTAATTGCCCCGGCTGCGGGTAGCCTCAATGTCCGCTGGCAGACAACCATTGTCGATCAGTGGAATAAGGCCTTTGCGGGACGGTACCCGTTTAAAGCCACCGGCAGCGATGCCTCCCTGCCGCTACTGGCTCAGTTCCTGCGTAGCGACTCGGGTCGAATCACTACCTTCCTGAAAACTAATCTCGGCGGGATCCTCCGCCAGGAAGGGAATCGCTGGGTCGTTGATCCTTCCGCAAGTCAGGGGATGGTTGTGAGTCCGGATTTTCTCCGGGCGATTAATCAGCTGGCGGAACTGTCAGATATCATGTTCTCTCAGGGCGATGCGAGTGTTCACTTCGAACTGATGGCGCGTCCTTCACGGGATGTTGCCAGAGTGCAGCTTACCCTCGATGAGCAGAACCTGGATTACTTCAATCAGATGGAAAGCTGGCAGAGCTTCACCTGGCCGGGGAATACTTACTATCCAGGTGTGTCGCTCATCTGGCGTAGTGTAAACAGCGGTATGCAACTCTTCGCCAGTAACCAGGGTAACTGGGGCTTCATTCGCCTGCTGGACAAAGCCCTGATCACTCCACTCGATGCCAGCCGTACACAACTGGTGTGGATCACCGCCGATGGCAATCCTCTGAAGTTCATCATGCGCAGCGAGCTGGGCGACGGTCCGCTAGCCTTACTAAAGCTACAGGGATTTACGCTGCCCGCGTCCATTTTTAACGTTGCTGCTGGCACTGAAGGTGTTGAGTAAATATGAACAGAGGCATTCATCCTGTGCTGGCCTTTGCTAAACAGGTAGATGGCTGGTCTTCAGGTGTATTCAGTCAGGTTGATAAGTGGCGGGAAACCGATTCACTTGCCCCATGCCGGTAGATGACGTTTCGCCAGTGCTGACGCTGGAAGACTCGGAGCCCGCTCTGTTGTTTGAAGTCCTGGCCCAACGCCTGAAGCTGCTACGAATGAAAGCCGGTCACAGTGAATCTGATAAAGCCCGTTGGTGGGTCTGATCGCCATTGACCCGGCCAGTGCCATGGTGCTCTGTGGCTAATATTCTCTTTAATAATTTTCAGGAATACCATGCATGGATGATTTAACCCTTCGCTATTACGAAGCAGAGATGCGCTATCTGCGTGAGGCGGGCAAAGAGTTCGCCCGTGCCCATCCGGATCGGGCAGCGATGCTTAATCTGGATAAACCCGGCGCCCGCGATCCTTATGTAGAGCGCCTGTTTGAAGGTTTTGCCTTCCTGATGGGCCGTTTGCGTCAGAAGCTGGATGATGACCTGCCGGAACTGACCGAAGGGCTGGTGAGTCTGCTGTGGCCACACTATATGCGGACCATCCCGTCGCTGGCTATCGTCGAATTCTCTCCTGACTGGCGTGGCCTTCGTCAGGCTGAACTTCTTGCCGAAGGTTTCTCCGTACAATCACGCCCTGTCGGGCCGCATAAAACCGCCTGCCAGTACCGGACGACTCGCGATGTTCCTCTGCAACCACTGCATCTTGCGGATGCCCGCCTTCATACTGAAACCGATGGCCGCTCTGCTATCCGTTTGCGCTTCGAATGCCCTGAAAAAGTGGACTGGAGCAAAGCCGGGATCGACAAAGTCGCCATATTCCTCAACGCAGAGAGTCCGATCAGTTCAGCACTCCACCTGGCATTGACCCGTCGCGTTCACGCCATGTACGCCCGCCATTCAGGGACATACACCGAACGTCATCAGTTTGATGGCTGGTGCAAACCCATGGGCTTTGACGACAATGACGGCCTGTGGAAGAAAGCCGATACTGCCTTCAGTGGTTACCAGCTGCTGCTGGAGTATTTCAGCTTCCGACCGAAATTTATGTTTGTTGAACTGCGTGGCCTCGACACCATCGGGCTAACTGAAGCCAGCTCCTGGTTTGAAATCGACATCGTGCTCAGTGAAGCCTGGTCATCCGATCTGCCTTTTGAAACGGAAAACTTCCGGCTGCACTGTGCACCGGTCATCAACCTCTTCACCCTGGAGGCCGATCCGCTGACGCTTAACCCGCTGGATAACGAATACCTGCTCAGGCCGTTGCGTCTTCAGGATGGTCACACCGAGATTTACAGCGTCGATGATATCCATGGCGCGGTAAAGAATGGCAAACACCCCTATGTACCGTTCACCAGCTTCCGGCACCGGGGCGGTATGATGCGCCACGATGCCCCTGAACGTTATTACCACACCCGCGTGAAACGCGGCCCCTCTGGCCTGTATGACACCTGGTTGATTCTCGGGGGGCGTTCGTTCGAGCTGGAGCAGCTGTCCGATAAACCAGAATCCCTTTCGATGCGAATAACCGGTACCAACGGGCAGCTTCCGCGCACAGCGCTGGAAAGTACGCTCCTGGACAGGGTGGCAAAAACCGGCAAAGTGCCCGTCAGGGTACTGAACGTCACCGCACCGACGATACCGCTGTATCCCCCTGCAAACGACCGTTTTCACTGGCGGGTGATGAGCCACCTCGGCTCAAACTTCCTCAGCATGATGGACAATCCGGAAGTCCTGCGGGGAACGCTGGCGCTGTACGACTGGACCGATGATGAAATGAACCGACGTCGGCTTGAAGCTATCGTCGCCGTGAAGCACACCCTGATCCGCCGTTTTGAGAAGGGCTTTATGCTCCGGGGCGTAGACATAGAGGTCACGCTGAACATGGATAATTTTGCAGGCGAGGGGGATGTGAATCTCTTCGGCGAAATGCTGCACCGGTTCTTCGCGCGCTACGCTGATATTCACCTCTTCAACCAGCTTACGCTGGTGCTGCAACCGACAGGAAAACGACTGAGATGGCGCGAGAATCACAGCCAGTACGTCCCGGGCTAACACTAGTCCTGAGCAAAGATATCTGGCGGGCCAATTTTTATCGTTTCTGCCAGCTGCTGGAGCAGGAAAATCCGGACGCGCCGAAACTGGGCGCCTCCAGCCATCCAGCCAACGATCCGGTCCGCTTCAGGCCCTGGCCTGGTATGGGTTTCCCGGTCAGCACCCTCAAAGCGGTGGAGACTGACGAAGACCACCCGGAATTACCCCCAACGGTCCGTACGACATTTTTGGGGATATATGGCGTGGACTCCCCTCTGCCGACGTCCTGGCTGGACGACATTGCGCAGCGCCGCGAAGGGCACGAGGCAGTTACCTCGTTTCTGGATATTTTCAGCCACCGTATCACCACCCAGTATTATCGGATCTGGCGGAAATACGCCTGGCCGGCCACCTTCGAGGCAGGTGGCCGCGATGCCACATCTCAGTGTCTGCTGGGGCTGGTCGGCCTTGGTATACCGGGCACCGCTGAACAGGTGGCAACGCCGGTTTCACGCTTTCTGGCCTTGCTGGGTACCATGCGATTACCCACCCGCAATGCAGAAGGCATTCGGGCCCTGGTAAGCCTACTGGCACCGAATACCCGGGCAATTATCACCGAGCCCGATCCGGTTAAGGTCCATATCGATAACCGTAGCGGGTTGGGTACCGGGAACCGCATCTGTCTTTCTCAGCGAGCCACGCTGGGTAAAACGGCAAAGGAAGCATGCAGTCGGGTACTGGTGACGCTGGAGACAGAAGATCCGGAGGAAGCCGAAGGGTGGTTACCAGGTGGTTTCCTCCATACCGATTTACTGGTCCTGCTGCGCGTTTATCTCGGCTACCGCAGTGACGCCCGACTGCGCCTCACCGTACCCGTACGATTGTTGCCTGAGCCACGCCTTGGCAAAGGCAGACGTATCCAGCTGGGCCGCACCGGCTTGCTGGGCCTGAAAGCAGGCAAGCTCAGCAATAGTCGGGGAAGTCTGACCGTCAGTCTGGGCTGCTATGAAGGGTTGCAATGTTCTGCGCTACCGTCCGCTGAAGACGGGCACTACCGCTTCGAATAATCACGTACTCCCACTCTCAATAAAGGAACTTTTGAATGGCAACAGTAACCCGTTGGTGGGCGCTGACGCTTATTGCCTGTAGCCTGCTCGCTGGCTGCGGTCTGACTCAGACTGTCACGGACGGTACGGTCAGCATCACGAAATCCATCTTCTACAAGAAAATCAAAACGCTGCATCTGGATTTTACCCCGCGTACGGCCATTAACGCTGATGGCGCACAGACACCGCTGGCAACGATGGTGAGAGTTTATCAGCTCAGGGATCGTAAAGCGGTTGATGCCGCCGATTACCAGACACTGCTGCGCAATGCCGATACGGTACTTAAAGACGACGTACTGGCGTCTAAAGAGCTGCTGGTGATGCCAGAAGGCAGCATGACACTCAATATGCCCATGGATGAAGACGCTCAGTTCGTGGCGGTGGTGGGATTATTTAACCGCCCGGATCAGAAGGACAACCGCTGGCGCCTGGTGCTGACCCGTGACGATCTGGACCCGGACACCCCCCGCACGATTGAACTGGGTGATGGCTGGCTCAGCCTCGTGCCGGTGAAGGAGTGACGTGATGGATAACTGGTTAGCGCTTTTTGACGGACAGACCCGATATTTTCTGGATATTTTTGACAGCTCAGTGAAGCCGGATGTTCTGCGCTTTTACGGCAGGGAAGCACTGAGCGAACCCTTCAGCTGGGACATCGAGTTCACAACGCTTCAGGCGAATATCCCCCCGGAAGAGGTGCTGATGAAATATGCCTCTTTCCGGATGCGGAGCGGTAAAAGTGTGCACGGCATGGTGACCCGCCTGGAATGGCTTTCCACCTCAAAGGACCAGTCTCACTACCGGCTTACGATCAGTTCGCGCCTGGCGCTCCTGGGATATACCCGACAGTGCGTGGTCTATCAGAACCAGTCTGTTCCTGAGGTGGTTGAGCAGGTGCTGCGTAAACACGGTCTGGAAGGTCCCGATTTTGAATTCAGACTGGAGCGCACCTACCCACCACGTGAAATTATCACTCAGTGGCGGGAAACGGATTTGCAGTTCATTCAGCGCATTCTGTCTGAGGTGGGTATTTACTGGCGTACGGAGATGGACGACGTGCGCGGTCTGGATACTTACATACTGGCCGACAGCCAGCTTAACTATCAGTTTGATGTGCAGTTGCCCTACAGCGAGCCGTCGGGGTTGTTCGACAGTGTGGCAGAATCGGTCTGGGATGTGCGGACCTGGCACAACATTGCCACCGGCACTGTCACCACGCGTGATTACAACTACCGGACAGCCACCATGCCGATGAATGCGGCGGTCAGCGTGCGTAATGATGTGGTCACCACCGGGGAGCATTACCGCTACGCAGCCCCTTATCGTGAAGCGGGAGACGATGCCAGCCCGGAGCCGGAAACCGAATCTGGCGCGTTCTGGGCCCGACTTCACCACGAGCGGGAGCTCAACAGGTCGGCCCGTATTCACCTGTTCAGCAATGCTGCACACCTCACACCCGGGCAGGTGCTGGAGCCGCAGGGCGATGTCATTACGGCCCTGCAAGAGGGCGTCATCCTTACGCTGGTGACCTTCCGGGGCGCCCGTGATTCCCGTCTGCATGTGTCGGTCTGGGGCCAGCCTTACACCGAACGTTACTGCTTCCGTCCGGCAGAGATCCCGCGTCCGGTCATCGCGGGTACGCTTCCGGCACGGATCGAAAGTCGCGAAAAAAATGATACCTACGCACATCTGGATGAGCAGGGGCGCTATCGGGTGAAGCAGGACTTCGACCGGGAGGGGACGGAACCCGGTTACGGCTACCTTTGGCTGCGGATGGCGAAGCCTTATGCCGGTGAAACGCTGGGCTGGCATACGCCGCTCATCGATGGCACCGAAGTGGCGATTGCGTACAGCAATGGCGATATTGATCTGCCGTACATCGCCTGTGCACTACACGACTCCGAACATCCCGATCTTGTGAACCGGGACAATCATACCCGGAACATCCTCCGGACACCGGCCAACTCAAAATTGCGGATGGAAGACAAGCGTGGTGAGGAGCACATCAAACTCGCCACGGAATACGGTAAAACGCAGCTCAACAACGGGCACCTGGTGAACAGCAAAGGACAACTTCGCGGTAAAGGCACAGAGCTGCGCACCGATGAGTGGGGAGTCCTGAGAGCAGGAAAGGGACTCTTTGTCGCTGCGGATGTCCAGGCGAAAGCGCAGGGTGATGCTCTGGACATGGATGCTGCATTGAAGGAAATCGACAGGCTTAATCAGCAACTGCAACAACTGGAAATGGCCGCAGAAAAGGCCCTGGCGCTGAAGGGGGATGTCGACAGCCAGATACAGATGTTTGAGCAGCGGCTGAAACCGCTCAATGAAGCGGTGCTTTTCTCGGCGCCGGAAGGCATGGCACTGACCAGTGGAGAAGATATGCAGCTGGCCGCGGGCCGGAACCTTGCGCTTAACGCCGGAGAAGACTTCAGTGCTGGAGTGATGGGCAATGCGACCGCTTTGACCGGGGAGAAGCTGGGGCTCTTTGCCCGCACCGGTCAACTGAGCCTGAAATCCGGGGAAGGGCCAATAGATGTCCAGGCGCAAAACGCCAGTATGCGGTTGTTCGCTGAGAAGAAGCTGACGCTGAGCTCAGCGAGTGACATCTCCTTTGCCGGAAAAAAACGTATCACGCTGATTGGTGGTGGCAGTTATCTGAAGCTTGAGGCCGGGAAGGTCGAGTATGGTACGACAGCGTCGTATGTACGGAAGGTGAAAAGGACGATGGCGGCATCAGCCAGTGCTAAACCTCCGGAGGCCTTATCCTTACCGCCTCCAGCGACCATGAGAGAATTCAATCCCGAAACGCTCACCCCGTGGGTGACGCCGGTGTATGCAAAATCCTGCCTGAAGGAGAAAGGCTGCACGGATGCCGGTACTGCCGAAGAGCCCGTTGATAACTTTGGACAGATGACAATTTTTGCCCAGCCTGTCGAGGACGACTGCTGCGGTTATGGCCATCAGCATGAGCATGCAGATGATGAAGTCGTTCAGCATGCCCAGTCAGCCAAAAAGCGTAAGCCTGACGCCGGGGGCGCTCAGGCAACGGCTGCACCACTTGCTCTTGGGGCTGCTACGGGCGTGATGACCCAGGTCTGGGGAGAATGGTCCCTGACCGGCGTATTGGGCGCGGCCCGGGGAATTCCGTATGTAGGAGCGATGATGTCCGCACTCTACGTTCCATCTGCGGGCGAGGGGAGTGACAGGGTTCCTGGCCGGGATGAATTCTGGTACGAGGAAGAGCTGCGGCAGAAAGCCATCACCGGGGCAAAAGCGACAACCCGGGTGAGATTCTTCTGGCGCCAGGATGAACAGGGCAACATGCGGGTCTATGGCGTCCATACGGGTGAAGGTACCCCGTATGAAGGTGTCCGCACAGCAAACATGGTGTGGAATAGTGAGCATAATCAATATGAGTTCACTCCAGCTCACGGTGCCGATGGTCCGCTGATTACCTGGACGCCAGAGAGACCTGAGGGCAGTGACCTTCCCTCACATACCGGCAGCGACATCAAGCCAATAGACCAGGCAACAATACTCGTCACGCCAATTCCTGACGGTAAAGATGAATACACGACACCACCTTTCCCGGTGCCGGAAGAACGCGATCTTAACGATTACATTCTGGTGTTCCCTGCGGATTCAGGGATTAAGCCGATTTATGTTTATCTCAAAACCGCGAGGGATGAGCCAGGTGTGGCAACAGGGAAGGGGGAGACGCTATCAGGTTCAGAGAAATGGCTTGAGGCTGCGAGCTCTGGTCTGGGGGCACCTGTACCTGCGCAGGTTGCTGATAAACTTAGAGGAAAATCCTTCCGTAACTTTGACCATTTTAGAGAAGAGTTTTGGCTTGCTGTGGCAGAATGTCCTGAATTGATGAGTCAGTTTAAAAGGGTTAACCAGATGGAAATAAGAGATGGGAATGCTCCTTTCAGCATAGTGCCAGAACAAGTTGGTGGAAGAAAAAGATTTGAAATACACCATATAGAACGTATTATTGATGGTGGGGCTGTTTATGACTTTGAAAACATGCGCGTAAACACAGTTAGAAATCATATTAATTTACACTCAAAGAAAAATAGGTGATTTATGGAGTTTAAGCCAAAGCTTGAGGATTATACAGAGGATGAGTTCAGAACCTTTTTAAATGAATTTTTCACGAACCCAAAAAAATTAAAAGGAAAAGAGCGGCAGCAGTATATAGATAATTTAGTTGCGCACTTTGACCTAATTGTAAATCACCCTGAAGGTAATGGATTGTTATTCTATCCCCCAGACGACCGTGAAGATAGCCCTGATGGGGTGATCGGGGAAATAATAAGATGGAGAAAATCCCAAGGGCTTCCACTTTTTAAAGATAGTTAAGAATTAATACCTGAACTCAATATGGCTATCTGATGAGATAATCTAACCAAACATTTCTGCTTGCACATTATGAGGAATGCAAAGCTGATTATGATTAACAATAGGTGTGTTAAAAACAAATTGGAAGATTATATTAAAAATAAATTCATGAAAATCTTGAATGAATTTTACTCAGAACATAGATCATCGTCATCACCTAAGGGTAACGAGCTAGAAACTTATTTAGATAATCTCCTTGATATGTTGACTGTACTGGTTGGGACCGGAGAAGTTAGTGACTTTATATACTACCCAGACACACCTGAAAATGATTCACCTGAAGGTGCATTAAATGAAATAATTAAATGGAGAAAATATCAAGAGCTTCCATTATTTAAGGACTTCTAGGTCAAAGAATCATGAATAGAATATCATCATGACTGCTGCGTAACGGTCTTAATTTAGTAACAAAAATGGACTTGTTGGGGAATGATATTCGGAGTCGCTGGATATTATGGAGCGGACTTGGTTGCGGATTATATTGATGAAAATTAATTTCGATCGTTTATTTAGCAAAAAAAAATAACCTTCAGGATATCTATTCTGAAAATACCTTTATCACAATCCCAGACTCAGAAAGAAGATACCCACCATTCTTTTTTGTTGGGAGCGGGGTATATGCATACTCAACCAGGTTCATGATTAAATCCGATGACTTAGCAAAGCTAGTTGATACGATCGAGGAAAGGTTCAACAAAAAGATAACCAGCAATAAAGCTATTTATTCGCTCAAAAACAGCACTCTTCACTATTATCAATTTAAAGAATTTGGTCAAACAGCAGTAGATATAATAACTAATGACAACAACCTCATTGATAATATTTACGCTTTATATTTAGAACCACCGCTACCGAGCACTGTATTCCCTAACCGGGATGTAGAAACATTCGGAAGTCTACAAGGCGATATAGAAGCATGGTGGAGTATATATTGGCACCCTTTCTGGGGGAGGCTATCTCTGGAAAAGAAAAAACATTACGTAGAGCAAAAAAATTTATCTAATGAGCTAAAGGAATTCCTACTTCTCCATAACTAACATCATTCCCGCAAAATGACTTTCGCCCAAGATGATCTCTGAGGTTTATGCCATGCGGTCTGGCGCAGACCAGTGTGAATGGTAAAATCGGCATCACGATTTCAACATAAATTTATTCACTATGGTAAATAGGAGACACGAAATGATAAATGTAACTGAGATGAGCGAAAACATTTCCAATTATACAGAGAACGAATTCACCGAAATTGTAAGTGAATTCTATCCCGAGCAAGTATCAAAAAAATCATTAAGCAATACAGAATTAGAAAATTATTTGGACAAGCTTTTGGATAAAATCATTTACTTAGTTGGCTCAGTTACTGCGAGTGATTTTATATATTACCCTAACACCCAGAAGAAGACAATCCAGAATCCGTAATTAAGGAAATAAAAAATCAAGAAAAAACCATGGATTAGCTCTTTTTAAAGATTCATAAAACCACACAAAATGAATAGAAGGTAATTTATGGAACTTAAAAACTCATTTTCAGAATATACACAACAAGAATTTTTGCTTTTTTGAATGAATTTTTTAAGAATTCAAGAAAAGCAAAGCCAAAGGGGGAATCTCTTAGTGATTATTTGACAAAATTATCGAATCACTTTGACAAAATCACGGAGCATCCTGAAAAGAGCGATTTAATATTTCACCCAAAGGATAATTCAAAATGTACTCCGGAAGGATTGATTGAGGCAGTTTTAAACTGGAGAATATCCCAAAGCCTTCCTATTTTCAAAGATATTTAAACTAGAACGTTATAACCCTATGTAATTCCAAGAGTAAATGACACTTTATTAAATCCATAATTACAGACAGAAAAATATGTTTGAATTTATGCGTACGTTTAATGATTACACTGAAAATGAATTTCTCGAATTCTTACATGAATTTAGAAAAGCAACAAGGAAAGATAAGTTTCTAAAAGGGAAAGAATTAGATACTTACTTAGATAAGCTCATGTACCATTTCATAGTTATTACTGAGCACCCTAAGCAAGGAGACCTAATAGCCTATCCTGAATCACCAGAAGACGGGAACCCCAATAATATTATCAAAATTGTGAGGGTGTGGAGAAAATCTCAAGGCCTCCCGCTTTTTAAAGACTCTGAAGCGGATTCTTGAGGTCTAAATGTCCAATAGAAAATCCCCATCGTTATATGAAATTCTCACTGGCAACTTTACAGGGGATCTTCCCCTTGAAGTTGTAAACGAAGAAGACCAGGTCATTTTATCCGTGCTGGATAACATCCAGCGTATCTTGAACGCCCGGGCCGGGACCATATCTCATCTACCAGATTATGGTTTGCCGGATATGACCAAAATTCTGCAAGGCATGCCCGGAACAGCCCACGAGCTAATCGATACGCTGGCCGGTGTTCTACTCAAGTATGAACCACGTTTGCAGTCCCTTAATGTAACTTTATTCGAACAGCAAGTGCCCGGGGAGCTGCGTTACGCCATAGATGCGGAACTGAGAGGTATCGGACTTGTACGGTATGGGACCGAGTTTATGCCAGAGGGAAAGGTGATGATCAGACACTTGAAACAGCAGCAAAATCTGTAAAAACATCAATTTATCTAATCAATTCATACCCTCATTTCCATATTCTCGGCTTAACCGACCGTGCAACCTCAACACATTGGTTTCAATTGCCGTCAACACGTTCTCCGGAAAATCTGCCGATAATGAAGTCTTCACGTTATCCAGTGCTGCGGGAATCATTCTGGCAAAGTCACTCAGGATTTCATTCATCTGCACTTCCGGGAATTTCAGTGCCTTTGCTGTCGCCAAAAAATGTCGCGGATAAATTTTATTGATTACCGTTTTTCTGCCTTTGGATGCATTAAGCCCCATTGCCAGTTTGAGATCGCTGATATGTATTCCCGGGCCACCCAATACCGGAAATGCTGAAATGATGTCGTAAAATGGCGTGAGTCGATAACTACCGCCGGCCTGGATAAACACAGAGAAATTTTTCGCATGGCCGTCCGTCGCGCCAATCAACCACTGGAATACCTGGAATTTCATAAAATCATAACGATCGCGAAGCGCCTCGCTGGACCCCATTAAAAACGCCATGATCCGCACGATGCCTGGGCCTCCGTCAGATTCATATTTCACCGATGAAGGTAAACCGAATGTCTGACACATATCCTCCTGCGGCAAGCGAAGTAAAACCGTTCGTTCAGTATTCCAGCGTCTGTCAAAGCGTTCGACCGCTAACGCGCGCACCTTTCCCGCTTTAATGATTTCTGCGTCGGGAACATTCAACCCGAATTCTTTTGCCAGCAGCAGACAGTAATACTCATTATCAACACTCTGACTGAGATCGAGCGTCGCGTTGGGCTGCCTGATTTCACCAATCGGCAATTTAATGATATGCGTCGTCGGCGTTATTCCTTTCGGAATGCACCAGTCATTGCCCATTCTGAGCAGCGCGGTCTTCTCCTGCGCGCCAGCAACCGAGATGCGAAAGTCATCTTCCTCCTAATCATGTCTAGCGGGATATCTGCTTTATAAGCCGTTAATACTTCTTCAAGTCTGGCTTCAGTAAGCTTTTCCCATGCCATTATCGGGCGCGTTACGGTTTCGTCTTCTGGTAATAACGTCACGGCGCCAACGCTGTCTCGCCCTATTTCTGACAATAAATCAAACGGTTGTCTGGATTTAGCATGATAACGTTTAACGATCCGGTCGCGTAAAATCGGGCTATCGGGTAACAGGTTATCGAAGAAGTTAAATACGGCATCAGAGGTGATATTCCCCCTCTGCAATGGCAGCGAAAGCGACAATGGCCTGGCATAACGGTTGGCTAACCACTCCGGCGCATACTTAAAGGTATGGGCACCGTTGGCCAGCTTCGTCAACTCGCCTACCCGCTGGTTGTTCATCCACGTGACAAGCTTAGGCATTACCACTCCAGATCTTGCTGATCAGTTGATTCTGGCGAGGCATTTTTCGTGTCGCATAGCGTCATTGATAGCTTAAGCGACAGTAATATCTTAAAAAATGTTGTTAGCGTGGTGTTGTCAGGGTTGTTTTCGAAATTGGAAATGGTCGCCTGTTTTATACCGATTTTTTTCGCCAGCTCGCTCTGCGTCCAGCCATTTTGCTGACGAACCAGTTTCATTGCATTTGCTAATTGCGTTGGGCTATAGATCATCGGAAAGCTTATCATGCCATACGTCCACAAGAAGTTTATCCGCTTTAGGGGATATTTTCAGTTTTATCCTTTAGTGAGGATAAAGTCAATCTGCAAACGCATTTTATCCGCTTTACGGGATAAACACTGCGATAGCCGCGATCGCGGATAAAAACGACCATACAGGTATAGTGCATCTCCACTACACCGGGTGGCGTCAGCCCCATTACCCCGATGCAGTCCATTTTCTTCTGACTTTTCTGTGTGTTTTGTGTGTATTTTAGCCAAGAATGTGATCAGTACCCGATATAGTGGATCACGTCATTGCCACCATACCTGATAGCGTGATGGCACGGTTAGGAAACTTTACCTGGTACAGTGTATCGTGAATGATGATCGGCTCTGATAACGCGATGATACTGAAGTGAAAGCTGTACCCTGTGTAGTGGATCCAGTGAAAGTGCGCACCCGGTATAGTGTGCTTCATGGCTGAATCGGAGTTTGCCGCAGGTAGCCCTGCGTCCACCATCATGACAGACACTGGTCGCAGGACTCGCGAGCCGTATGTAGGTAATCCACTATGCCGGGTGAATGATATGTTGATCCATGCTGACGGACAGCTGGTTATCCACAAAAACGGAGCATAACCTTGTGACCGGAATCCGGATAAGACGAGATAATCATCATTACTGCGGCATCACCAGTAAGGGGTAACCCTGCTCCTCTTTTACTTCAGTTTCTCTATATTCAGCATAAATTCAGACGTTCCGCTGATGCTGGAAGTCGACGGAAAGAACGGGAAGCTGCGGCTGTCACCCAACCCCAGACCCAACTGAATGTGCAGGGGTCCGACCTTATGACACTGGCGTGTCGCCTTGCTGTCATGGTGGTGTCGTATACGGTGCCGGACTGATGTGCAAGTATTATTGTCACAGACATTGCAGAGAACGGGAACAATGATGACTGTCGCTGAAAAGGTGAAAACATATCGTCTGAGAAAGGCATGGTCGCAGGAACAACTGGCTGAAGTCACCTCTCTTTCTGTAAGGACTGTGCAGCGAACTGAAAAAGGCCAGAAGCCGAGTCTGGAAACACTCAGTGCGATTGCTTCAGCCTTTGATATAAATGTTTCTGATCTCTCGGAAGAGACTTACGTTGCCAGCCAAGCTCTTGATGAACGCATCAGCGAAGCCAAAATTCAGGTAGCACAGGAAACCCGGTTTTATCGGATTCTGGTTACTGCTGTTCTGGTATGCACAGCATTAATGATAATTAACTCTCTGTTTACCCCGGAAAGTTACTGGTCCGTTGTGGTAGCTGTTATATGGGGAGGACTTGTCATACTCAGGGGAATACGCGTGTTTATCATGCGAGGGAAAATCGCCTTATGGCAACAACGCAGGTTGCAGAAAATTCTTCGGTCAGGAAATAAAATATCGAATAACAATACCACTGAAAAGTAATGGTGTGCCGATTCACCTGTACTGAAAAAGATTAACTTTCGTAACTGGGACAACTTATGAATATTGCAATCTTTTTAAGAGATACACCTGTCTGGATATGGATCCTGCTGGCTTTTTTACTGCGACGCGGCTTTGCTGCTCTTTATGTCCGGGAGATGACAATCAGGCGGTTGTTTTTTCTCCCAGTGCTTTTTCTTGTCTGGGGGGCATATGGTGTTATCACTGAGACAGCACTTGCTGGCGCAAGCCTTTCAATGATGGCAGCAGGACTGCTCGCAGGCACGGCTCTTGGATACAGGTTGTGGCGCTTACAGCCACCGCTGAGAGATTCAGATAATCCGGGCATGATTATCAGGGCTGGGACGCCGCTGACCCTGGGGCTGATTGTGATTACTTTTTGCATGAAGTTCATACTTACTTCAGCCATTTATCTGCAACCGGGATTACGGTCATCCGCAAGTTTTTGTATGTTGTTTGGCGGTGTAACAGGACTTATTGATGGCGTATTCTGGGGAGGAACCCTGAGCCTTTTCATCCCTTGGTACAGCAGAAGATGATTAACCGTAACTACCGGTGATCGAAACCCAAAGGACCCGCTATTCATTGTTGTTGGCTCACGCCAGATGAAATTGAAATTTTCGCTTGTGGTAAGCGATGGTCGCACAGTTAGGGTATACCCCAAGGCATAAACGCTATAAGCGTTGTAGGATTGCTCTTGGATCTGTGACAATTGATAACTTACAAAAAGCTTTGCTTAAAATCCGTAAACCGTGGAGAACGAGCAATATCGTTATCCCGTCATTTATTTAATTAAATGTCTGCTTCACAGCAGACACTCAACAGCGCCGTCCGCGTCTATAACTGACCTATCGCGCTTAATGTTCTATATTGCTGTTCTGTTAACCGACTGGGGCCGAGTGACATTTATCGCAAGCCATGCCTAAGTGCGTACAATGAATCGCATAAAAAAGTAACTTATTGATTTTAAAGTACATATAACAAAGATTATGTTAAATATCGTATCTGGAGGGCTTCAGTATGCACATTTCAATCTCCCTTGCCCCCCATTATTACGGCAGTCTGAGAAACAACGTTCTCTCCTGCGTTTGTGATGCTTTAAAACCATGGTGCAGGTAAAAGCGTCGGGCAGTGTCGGTAAGCGCATGAACCATAATGGCGCGAACGCCGATATTTTCAGCTACTCTGTAGCAGCGCAACACCGCATCATGAAGCAGATCGGCGCCCAGTCCTTTACCGTGGAACGAAAGATCGACCGCCAGACGAGCCAGGATAATCACCGGTATGGGGTCAGGCATATTACGGCGAATATTTCCCGTTGCTTCGACATGATTCACACTACCGGTTGCAAGTGAGTAATAACCAACTACACGTTTTGTCTCTTGCTTGCAGATAACAAACGTCCGCGCAGCCCCAAGCGCCTGATTCTTTAATCCCCTGTGTTTTAACCATTCATCCAGAACAGCCTCACCACTAACAAATTCCGCAAGTTGATGAGAACTCGATAAAGGTTCAGGCTGAGTTACAAATCCCACTGTGGTTTCCTTGCCAGAAGTTTTTCTAATGCTGGGTTAGATTCTACCGGCGCATCGATCATATCGATAAACTCGGCATACTGCTCCTCGTTCAGATTAAATACTCTGCGTTCAAGAATGACATTCTCTGCGGCCTGGCAAGCCATTTCGAGGATAAAATCCGTGCGCGACTTATGCAGAATTTCTGCTGCCGTATCTATCAGCGCCCGCTGGGATTCTCTGGCGCGAAGGTTGAGTTGGACATCTGATTTCATGGTAACACTCCGTATAGCATTTGCTATACAGCATAGCAGATTATTGCTGTGTAGCAATTGCTATACATACCGGATAACTGAATTTTTCACCAGAGAGTTACTGACTAAAGGTACTTAATGTTGGCAAGACGGCTGCTGCAACGGATGGGTAAATTATCAGGATGTTGTAACTACGTAATTTTTATTTAAATTCGGGGGCGTTTACTGCCCCCCGAAGACGCATTTAACCATCAGAAGCGGTACTCAATCCCTGCGCCAATGGCGTAGTTATAGTTTTGAATACCTGCAGCATCATTGTAATGTTCAGAGTCACCTGTGACTTTATCATGCACAGTTGAGTCCCCCCTGCCTTCAGAGAAACGCGTCCAGCTCAATTCAGTGAAGACACGAGCCTGGGAAGTAATATTATATCCCGCGTTGATAGTTCCTGAGTAATAGTTTGAATTACTGGCAGTTTCGTTAAAACTCAGGTCACGCATGTAATGCTCATCGTGGTCGCGAGCTTCTACCCACGGACTGAATTTAAACTGTGCAGTGATATCAAAATCCTGGTAAACATATTTCCCCGTCAGCCCTAAGTAAGGCATCCGGTATCTCTGCTGGTAACCAATGGTGCGCTCACCGCGCGGGAAATCGCCCACATTCGCACCATTATCATAGGTATAATGCCCCCCCTCAGCCAGCCAACTGAAACGGGTTTCCTGATACCCAACCACTGCGCCGAGATGCAAATTATCTTCATTCAGCAACCAGCCGGTTACGTTCAGATCAAGCTGGTTAGCGAAATTCAGATGCGTGTCAGGACTGCTTGACCTGTCGCTCCAGTGGCTTTGCGAAGGATAAGACCAGTCATAATCATCCATACCAGAACCGCGAGATGCCAACGTCGTCCACCCATTAGCATTCAGCGACAACCATGATAATGGGTCCCAGGTAATTCCAGCTTTAATAACCGGCGCATTGTTTATTTTCCAGTTAAGCTGGCTCGACTTCACACCTTCATCATAAATAAATTCGCGAGACTCCCCGTTTAACACCGAAAGAGAAGTTCCAACTGACACACTCTCAGGAGAAAAGTTGACACTCTGGTCAGCATATGCCAATGGCATTAATGCAAGTAAACCTGCCCCGGTAAGTAATACACTTTTCAACATCGCTCTCATCCTTATAACCTGGTGTATGTCTTCTGACTGACATTTGTGCACCGATAAATTGTTCAGTTATACCGCAACAGCAATTAGTCATAATAAATGGTGGAAATGCTGCCATTAATGAATATATTTAACCTAATTGGATTCTGATATTTTCACTGCCACCTTAATCAACGTTTCAGTTAGCCAATTACGTCCTTTAACGGTGTTCAAACCTGAAGATATCAAATCCTTTAAGTTCGGCATTACAGAGTATTAAAGCAGATAAATAGCATAGCCATATCGTTATAATGCCATACATTTCATTACAACAATAAATCAAATCACACAAAAAATTGCGCTTATTTATCATTTTAAGCCCAACAATTGTCATCACCAAAAAAAAATTAAGATAAACACCCTAGACAAAAAAGAAACCAGACAACAAAAATCAGTATGAAATGTCACAAAATGAAAATACAACAACCAATCAACCCATTGATATCACTAAATATAAACATAAATCAGAGATAAATCATAACAGTATCCTCACCAGCTAACATATCAATAACGGAATTTTATGCTGTAATTTCACATAGCAGACAGACCTATATTCTCTTGTTAACGCCCCCTCTACCAGGAATTATAACAATAGACGCGCGCAACGACATGTTCTTATTGAAAAAAACGCACTAACACATAATCATCCTAACACTCCATTATCAACAGAAAATCATTAACATTCGTTAGTTTTTATTATCAGTAACATGTAGCTGGAGGGGTGAGCAAAAACCAAATTTATTACAACAGCACTTGAATGAATTTAGTTACACACTGTTTCGTGTGTCTGTCTCAGACAAAATGA
This sequence comes from Escherichia sp. E2562, assembly GCF_005781075.1. Taxonomy (NCBI): domain Bacteria; kingdom Pseudomonadati; phylum Pseudomonadota; class Gammaproteobacteria; order Enterobacterales; family Enterobacteriaceae; genus Escherichia; species Escherichia sp. E2562. The sequence goes on from NZ_VATM01000025.1 coordinate 21,815, forward strand.
ACAGAATAATAAAGCACCTTAAGGAAGATTAGTCCGGATAAATAGATATTGTCCGCCGTCTATTAACAAATTTCAAACAACAGACTGATGTTATTATGAAACAGAGACTCACAGCCTGCCTGCAAATATTTTTGCAGCTCATGGTTATTTTTATGAACTCCTTTGTCTTTACGTTCCCTGCTCAGGCAGTAACGAATTCGCCAGAGAATAAGTCCGGACAAGAAGCAAAAGGAAAGCACGATGCGAAAACAACAGCACAGGATGATGAAGACGATAAAAAAATCGCCTCAGTTCTTACCAGCACTGCCGAATTATTAAAACAGAGCAATAGAACAGATGCATTGATCTCCTCTGCCATCGGCAGCACCTCGTCGATTGCCACCAGTGAAGTGCAGCAATGGTTGCAGCAGTTCGGAACTGCCAAAGTTAATGCAACGCTGGACCGCAAAATGGCACTTAATAATGCCAGCGTAGATCTTCTGGTGCCTCTCTACGACAACAAGAAGCAGGATCTCCTGTTTACGCAAGTTGGTGCCCGCCGCAATGATGACCGCGATATCGTCAATATCGGTATTGGTTATCGTTACTTTGCTGACCACTGGATGTGGGGCGTCAACACTTTTTACGACCAGCAGCTCTCCGGTAATAAGCATCAGCGTCTGGGCGTCGGGACAGAGCTGGGCAGCGATTTCTTCCGCCTTAGCGCAAACGGTTACCGCCGACTTTCCGGCTGGAAAAATTCAAAACGCTATGCCGATTATCAGGAACGTGTTGCCAATGGCTATGACATTCGCGCCGAGGGTTATTTACCCGTTTATCCACAGTTAGGTGCAGAACTGGCGTGGGAACAATACTTTGGTGAGGAAGTGGCGCTCTCGCAGAACAGCAGTGATAAGCGCCTGAGCAACCCGTGGGCCATGACGCTGGGCGTCAACTACACGCCATTCCCGCTGATGACCGTGGGCCTGAACCAAAAAATGGGTAAAGGTGATCAGAACGACACCCAGGTGAACCTCAATCTCAACTGGAAGATGGGCGAATCCCTGGCGAGTCATCTCGATCCAGACGCCGTCGGCGCCAGCAGAACGCTGATGGGTAGCCGTTACGAGCTGGTAAACAGAAACAACGACATTGTGCTGGAGTACCGTAAGCAACAGGTTATCTGGCTGACCCTGCAGGATAAAATTTCCGGCACTGAATCTATGACCCTGCCGGTAAATGTGCAGGTGAAGAGCAAATATCCGCTTGATCACATCCACTGGCAGGTTGACAGTTTTAATATTCAACACGCAGTCACCACCGCCAGCGCCGCTAAAATGACGCTACCAGCAGACGGAGTAAGCAGCACACCGATTAGCGTGACGCTGACCACCGCCAGTGGTGAGAAAATCACAGGTCAGGCAGCTAACCTCAGTGCTCAAATCACGGAAGCCAACTCAAAACAACAGAAGCCACAAAAGAAAGCCAGGCTGCAAAAGAAAACCAGCCTCTCTCCGGCAACCGCACCAACGCAGGTGCCAGCCAGTATCTCGGCGTTTAAAGAAAACTCGCCCGGCGTATATGTCACTACCTTCCATGCCGGCAATATGCCTGGGCAGACAACTACCGCAGAAGTTGCAGAATGTTTTGCGGAACCTGGTTAGCCTGTGCCAGAACAGACGTTCCCGCAGACTGCAGGATGTTAGCTCGACTCATTTCAGACACTTCAGAGGCAAAGTCAGCGTCCAGAATGCGTGAACGAGACTCAGACAGGTTATTAACGGTGTTGTTCAGATTGCTAATCACAGAATCGAAACGGTTTTGCACGGCACCGAGACCAGAGCGTAGTTTATCGACCTGAGACAGTGCAGCATCGATGGTTTTCAGCGGATCAGGCGTAACGGTATTAGCGCCCTTAACCGCAACACCGGTGTCGGTGAATTCGCCTTCAATACTTACAGTACCATTTTTACTTGTTACTTTTTTCTGTGTGTAGTCAGCCTTGGTGACGTGGCCTTTACCATCGTCCACATAAAAATTTCCCTGGTCGTCAGTTTTCAATGTCTTTCCCCCCAGAGTTGCCACTGAATTAGCACTAATGGTGACATCACCGCTATATTTCTGACCAACCACTGAACTCACATTTTTGGGATCCACTGTCACTGGGGTATCAGTCTTAAAACTAACCACGCTGTTCTCTATGACTTGAGCGGAATAGTAATTCCCATCGTCGCATTTCGCATAAAGATCGCCCGTTGCCTTGTCTTGTACGAGATCCTGCGCATGAATGTTTTGATCACCTTGATTGTCCAGATCAGCTACCGTATAAGTTATCTCGGCGCTATAAAACATACCATCGGGAATCACTGTGGTAATTGGCAACCCTGCGATATTTTCTGACACGGTAAAATCTGTCATGCCGAGGGTGTCAGCATCCATTTTATTCAAATCGATACCGATTGTTTCTTTATCGTTAGACCCCACCTGGATAGACAAAGATTGATCCTGACTGAGAACTTTAACACCGTTAAATTCAGTCTGATCGGAGATGCGGTTGATTTCCGACAGACGGGCGTTAATTTCATCCTGAATGGATTCACGGTCAGAAGCTGAGTTAGTTCCATTCTGCGCCTGAACAGTCAGACGGCGGATATTCTGCAGGTTATCGTTCACTTCGTTCAGCGCACCTTCAGTGGTTTGAGCGATGGAGATACCGTCATTAGCATTGCGGGAAGCCTGAGTCAGACCAGAAATGCTGGCGGTGAAACGGTTGCTGATAGCCTGGCCAGCAGCATCGTCTTTTGCGCTATTAATGCGCAGACCAGAAGACAGGCGCTGAATAGCTGTACCCAGTGTTGTCTGGGACTTATTGAGGTTGTTCTGTGCTACAAGGCTGAGAGCATTAGTATTAATAACCTGTGACATAGTATATCGTTCCTGTAAGTTAGACGGAGTGGATTGTTACAATATAATTCCAATAAAACATGCAATTATGTTTACTATTTAGCAGCTTGGCTTATGATGAAGCGACTGCGGTAAATGTTATATCGGCATGGAAATAAAACGACTAAAGGCTGAAACATTTCCACTTAAAAATGGCGCGTTACGGTGTTTTTTATCAAACCAAAATCGGAATTTGTTGCGCCAAATATTTCGATAAATCTAACCATCACTGATTCGGTCAGAGTTCATTAGCGTCGGTATAGGGGCCTGAAGCCCAACCGTACGTTTTTGTACGGTTGGGCTTCAGACCCCAATAATAACTAACCACTCTGTTTTTTTGATAAGCACCACCCCGTTTACAAAAAAATAGCAAATGACTATTGACACTATTCTTGAAATCACAAACTGCACATAATCCATCGCGCTAACGGCTCCCGTTGAAGGTTCTTTTGACGATTAACTTTCAGCCGAAGCGCGGTAGGGAGTCATAACGCCAAAGCAGGCCGCCATGCGCGGCCTTTTTTTGTATCCGTCATCCGTGGAGGAAGGACAATGGAAAAGATAGCAATATTCAGCCTGACCACCAGCAAACCGCAAATGCTCACTGCAATACTGAAAGACGGTGCTCTCGTGATTAACGAAGTAAAACCCCTTCCCGCGTCAGCATTGGAACAAAAGCAAAAAATTCCTCCAGCTATAGCAGCCCTGCGGAAAAGCAAATTTAAGGTGCTGGTAGACGAAATTACGCCAACGATCTCCGCTGGCACCGGAGCAAGCCAGGTAACACTCAAGACACGTCATGCCGACGGCAGAGCTGCGATTATCGTAGGGATGGAAAGATACAGAGAGCTAAAACTCCAGAAGCTATTATCCCTGCCGCAAAATTACAAAGGTGCTTTCGAAGTCCCCGACTCCATCGTTGATACCGAATACAACGGTAACGGAGAAGAAGTCTACCGGGTGAACTGGCAGGACATCAGGCCGGAACATATTCTTATGATCCTGTGTTGCTACGCGACCGTATACCACAACGTTGCCAGCGCAGATTATGTGGAACAGATGACAGGTACAGTCGAGAAAGAGCACAAAACAGGCATCCTCGCTTCGTTCCTGTCCATTATTGGGCATGAAAAGGTTAAAGCAGGCACCTCCCAGCCAAAGTCACTGGCTGGGAAAGAAGTTGATGAAGATACCGTGATACTTTGATCACATCAGTAGCTTTGTTAACTCCCTCAATACCAGGTAGAAGAGTAACAAAAATATTGACGCCAGTATTTGCGTGGTCAATGAAGCGTTCATAAACAGATCAATTAGCATTAGTATTTCGAAAATAACATCCATGTCATTCGCTCCGTTTAATTTTTAATCTACTGCCAGTAAGTAATGAAGCTGGCCCCGCATAAAGATTAATGAAAGTCACTTGTCACCAGTGAGGGGATTTATGAATCACATCTCCCTGAGCTGGTGGCCTGTCTGTTTCTTGCATTTCACACCCTGCATACAGTTTCCCCAGGTTATGACTGAGGATCTTTGTTATGGGCTATAGCAGACTCGACGATCGATACATTGAAGACGATATTCTGCGCGCACTGTTCCACCAGGAGATGATTAAACGGGTATCGGAATATCACCCGGATAACTTCCAGTACACGATAAAACTTGATGAAGTCTATCGTTCAGACCTGGCTGCCTACCGGGCGTATGGGAACGCAGATTTACGCTGGGTATTCAGAGTGCTGGTGGGGCATGAATCAGAAATGGAAGAAATGCCCGCCGGGACCACGTTAACTCTCCCTGATGTGGCATGGCTGAGAAACAAGATCCGTGATTATGCTGGCGCTGAACCGGAGATAAAAAATGCCTGATTTCCTGAAAAACCAGGACGGGCGCTATATCACTGACGGCCTGTCCTCTAAGGACTTCACGCGTATATTCGACCTTATCAGGAAAGAACAAACCCGTAAGCGCCGACAAGCTCACCGAACGCTTACACCTGGCAGACTGAGGAACAAATCCGCCGAAGATATTCTCAAGTTAGGGAAGAAGAAAGGCGGCACGTTCTTTACTCGCGACGATCTGAAAGGTTTCGAAAAGCTACGGAGTAAAACGCGCGAAAAATATGACAGCAAGACGGCTGGCATTACATACGCCCAGCTGGTGGCGTCCAGCCAGGCTATCGATATTAAGCGTGCAAATAACGCCGTAGACGACGGTTCCGGTATCAAAAGAGCTACGCCCGTATCTCTTCGCCACAACGTAATTAATATCCGCGTAGAAGCATCAGATATATCTGTCCACCAGCATCATATCGTCCGGATACGCTTTGAAGAATGGGATCAGATGGTCGATGACATCGCAGAAGACGATAAATCAGCCCTGAAAGTCACTAAATCACTGTGTGCTGGGCGGGTATCTTTCGATTGTGACTGTGGTCGTCATCAATACTGGTATCGTTACATCGCCACTGCGGGTAACTTTGCCCTGGCACCGCCAAAAGAATACGCCTATCCAAAAGTTCGCAACCCGAAGCTGCAAGGCGTCGCCTGTAAACACGTGATCCACTCAATGACGCGGTTACAGTCCGCCAGTTGGCAAATGAGTATTGCTCGTGCGCTACAAAAGGCTGCAACGCAAATTGCATTTGGTGACGATCGCCGCCGTACAACCAAACACTTCTCAAAAGAAGACGAGAAGGAGTTTAATCGCAATCGTAGCAGTAAAACGAACGTTGAAGCCGCCAAACGCGAATGGAGGCTCTATCAGAAACGCCAGGCCGCTTTAAGCACAAAACTGGCAAAGGACAACGGCAAGATTGACAAGCTACGTGACCAGCTGACCAGGGCCAGAAAGTTGTCAGACGCACAGAAAAAACGAGCGGCAGCAAAAGAAGCGGCCTTGCAACGCGAGAAACAGAAAAACAAGGAGCTTCAGCAACGCCTTGCCGATCAGTTCGCACTGAAGAAGCAGGCGTTCATTGATGCGCTTGTCATGGCAGGAACGTCACCTGAGCAAGCTGAAAAAATGTTTATGGTTTATGTAAAGAAAGGACGGGCATAAAAATAATTTAATAGCCCATCATATAAATAGTGGGCTATTAGCACTTAACTATAGGTTCACCACACCCAGCGAGTTTAACTGGTGAAATAATGTAATATTTATCAAGTTCAGTATCTTGAAATATAAAAGCCTTAAATTTTTCGATTTCAAGTACGAGAGGGTCTTTTTTGAATGATATAAGACCTATTCTTTTATCGGTTGCATTTCTGATTGCAGCCCTTGCGTCTTCCCACTGTTTCATGAATCCAGGTTCCCCTTCGTGATAATGAAATGGAACGGCCAGACGTAAGTTGACAGCGTCAGATTGAATCAGATTGGTTAAATATATATGCATAGATAATCTTCTGTAGTGAATGCAAGAGATTAAATGAATTTTTGTAACATTGCCTAAGAAAAAATACAGACTTTACGTTTTTTTTCGCTGGAAACATGATTATCCATTCATGAAATAGCAAAACATCTACCTTTCTAATACCCATTTTATAAAAAAGCGGTCCTCCAGACCGCCAAACTCAAACACCAACCAGACTTTCCAGTGGAATGCCAAACTGGGAATGTAAACGACGAATCATAGGTAACGTCAAATTTCGAGTACCATTAAGCACTTCGTAAACACGGTTTGGCTTACCAATTGCCGGTTCCAGGTCTTTCACGGTCAGCCCTTGCTGTTCCATACGGAACTTAATGACCATCAATAGGTGATGGAGACTCAATTGGATAATGTTTTTTCTCGTACTCTTCAATGAGAAGACACATGACATCAAAGAAATCACCTTCAGGGGTGTTCATTTCCGGTTTGTTATCGAACATCGGTTCGACCGCACGCAGTGCGGCCTCATAATCCTGTTCTGTACGGATAGGTTTAATGTTCATTATTTCCAAAGAAAAGCCCACTTTTTTAGTGGGCTTTTTGTGTGTTTTTTACAATATCAGGCTGCTTTTTTATTCAGATTCCGCTGAGAAATAAATTCTTCAGCAGTAGTGATACGGCTTAACTCTTCCTGAACGCGCATGTCATTTTCAACTTCCCACAGGTCTACTGCGGTCTGAAGATTAATCCAAAAATCTACAGAAGTATCGAATGCTTTTGCCAGGCGATATGCCATATCCATCGTTAGCTTACGATTATTATTAACAAGAGCACTTACGGTGTTACGATGAACATGTAGTATTTCTGCTAACTCGTTGATCTTCAGCTCTAACGGCTCCAGGTATTCGTACAGCAGGATATCACCTACAGTCGTCGGTTTTCTGGTTGCCTGTTTCATTTTTTGCCCTTACTAGCGTGCGTATTAAGTGGACTCTGGTCAATACCCGGTCCATCCGCCGGGTATTTGTTTTAGTATTTGTGAGGGTCGAGATACAAGTCCTCGGCCTTTCCGTTAACCCACTTAAAAATTAACCTATATTGCTTATTCACCCTTATTGATGAATAGCCGCTTAGCTTCCCTGACAATTCCTCATACCGATTACCTGGTGGTGATCTCAAGTCCTTCCAGGTAGTTGCGGCATTGATAATATCCAGCTTCCGCAACAATGTAATATGAATATCAGAAGGTATCTTTTTGTGTGGTGTTGAAAATTCAAAAAAATCATCAAGCCACGCATCCCTGAAATCCTTTATGTTAATTTTTTTGGTCATTAGTCATTTGATCCTCCGTGATGATTACTGAATGCCATAACTATAGCGCACAGATGCACTGTGCGCAAGTGCATTTGCATTTGCAACAATTCCCCCTCCTTCATCCGAAATCACAATCTCCCGAAAATCTTCCTTTCGATACCTGACAGATCGACCTTTGAGGATGCTTATGGGCCGTTTTGACGAATGGTTTGCTGACGATGCAAACCTGGTAAGTAAGGAGTCAGAACATGACAGCACGCAGAGAGAAACGCCAGCGCCGATTGAAGAGGATGCAGGAGGCGCGCCGGAACATGGCAATACCGGATCGGATTCATTCAGCATTCTGGAAGAGCAATCCACCGCCGAAGCTGATCGCCATGATAATTTCCCTGGTAGCGGCGGTAGTTTTACTCCGGACACTGGAGAACCTGATATAGCCATTCTGCCATCTTCCCTGGCAGGCAGAGAACCAACTCCACAGCTAAAAACACGCTATAACGGGCATAAAGCCTTTAACGACCAGATCCGTGCTGACTGGATGTTAATTATTGAATCCAGCCCAGACGCGTTCCAGGCGCTCTTATACCGACCTGATGTCGGCACATATGGCGTGGTCAGCGACGAAACTGGAGAAGAGTCATTCACTGAACTGGATAACAACCAGCGCGAACTGACTTACCAGGAACCTGAAATCGTTTATGTGCTGGATAACCCTGATGGGCGTGACTCTTTCCATGCTCTTGACTCAGACGGTGAGCAGGACGGTCTGACTGATGACGTCCTTATTCTGCGAATCGCCGCAAATAACTCTTCTGAGTCTTGTTATAGAAAACATCAACAATCGAAAAAGCAGGCTTAAAATAAGCCTGCTTTAATTGGCATTCTGTCGGCAGAATCATTCTGCCGGCAATTCCTATTCTTATCCTGTTCTGCAATCCCCTAAATGTTCCTGAATTGTCAGCAGGACTAGTAGCTGATCTTCGTCAGCACCAGCAGCCTTGCGGATAATCAGGGGGTTGCAACCATGCATTTCACCTCCACACACGCCGGGCAGACAACTGTTTCCGCCACCACCGCGAACGGTGCAGCGAAACAAACCACCACGCTGACGTTTGTTGCCGACACCAAAAGCGCCGTGCTGAAAAACATCACACCGGATAAAACCACGCTGCTGGCCGATGGAAAGGACAGCGCTACGCTGACTGCTGTCGCAGAAGACGCACAGGGTAATCCGTTAAAGAATGTCCAGATCGACTGGAGTTCAACCAGCAATACCGCGCAGTTATCCGCCTCGACCACCCAGACGGACGAACAGGGACATGTCACTGTTCAGGTCAGTTCTCCGACGGTGGAAGAGGTTACGCTGACAGCCACGCTGCAGGGGCAGAAGCTGGCTTCTCCGGTCCTGCACTTTATGGCGGACAGTAAAACCGCCGCGGTAACTTCACTTAACGCCGACAAAAAAACTGCCATCGCCAACCTGAATGATGCCATTCAACTGACGGCGCTGGTCACTGATGCCAGTAAGCATCCGGTGATCGGCAGCCAGGTGAAGTGGGTTATTACATCCGGTAAGGGAACGCTCAGTAACGCGCAGAACACCACCGATGCCAGTGGCAACAGCCTGGTAACACTAACGTCACAGTCAAGCGGGGATGTGGTGGTTACTGCCAGCACCGCGAGCGGTAGCGCAGTAAGTTCACAAAGTCTGCACTTTACTGCCGACAGCACTTCGGCAAAAGTGACTGACGTCACCGTGGATAAAACGCAGGCTATTGCCGACGGCAAGGAGCTTATTACCTACACCGCAGCAGTAAAAGATGCTAAAGGCAACCCTGTTACAAATCATAAAGTGACCTGGAGCGCCTCTGGTACGGGTGTTACGCTTTCAGCACCGAGCACAACAACCAGTGCCTCGGGCGTCGCGTCCGTCACGCTGTCCGCATTGAAAGCCGGAAATGCCGGAGTCACGGCCCAGGCAGAAACAGGTGCCGGGTTTAATGCGCCACAGGTAACCTTTATCGGTGACGCCCGCACTGCGCAGCTTACCGACCTGAAACTCAGTAAACAGAACGCACTCGCTAACGGCGCCGATGAAGTTTTTTTCACGGGGATCGTGACGGATGCGAACAGCAACCCACTGTCGGGCATCAGTATCAACTGGGCAGCAATACCTGCTACAGGTCTCCTGTCAACGGCCTCCAGCACGTCAGACAGCAACGGCAACGTGACGGTATCTCTGACCTCAAAACAACGTGGGGAGCATCAGATCAGCGGTAACATTGGCCATGCTGCCAGCGGAGCACTGGTAACATCAGGCACAGTGAAATTCACTGAGGATGCGACGTCTGCTACGCTGCAAAGCCTGACAGCAGATAACACCAGTGTCACTGCCGGTAAAGGTATTGTTACGTTGACCGCTCAGGTTCTGGACGCATCCGGTCACCCGGTCGCGAATAAACCTGTTGTCTGGCAGTCTGACAATGCCGCAGGTGTTTTCAGTGAAACAACATCGAACACCGATGCGAAGGGTAACGTGAAGGTGACTTACATCAGCACGCTCGCGAAAGCCACCACCATTACGGCATCCAGCGACAATCACAGCCAGAAAACTATTCAGCTAACCATCACGCCTGATATACAGAGTGCAAAACCGGTTAACGTCAGCGCCAGTAAAACCAGCGCAATGGCGAATAACAAGGATGTGGTTACCCTGACCGCCACTGTGGAAGATGAATACAAGAACCCCGTCAGCCAGAGTGAGGTGACCTGGCAGGTTCAGCCAGCAACAGGTAAATATCATCTTACCGGCAGTCCGCAAAAAACCGACGCCCAGGGTCAGGTTACAGCAACGCTCACCTCAGAGGATGTACTCGCCTGTCAGGCTGTGGCGACCATCAATGGTGTAAGTCAGTCATCTGAAACCATCAGCTTTGGTGCCGATGCGGCTACTGCCGCAGTCTCTGCGCTCACCCCGTCCACAACAACGGATGTGGCAGCAGGTGATAACATAACGCTGAAAGCCACAGTGACGGACGAAGCCGGACATCCTGTTATTAACCAACGGGTTAACTGGAGCTCCGATAATACCAACGGGATTTTCCAGCCTGGTAATGTCACCGACACCAACAGTCAGGGTATCGCGGAAGTTGCTTATTCCACCACCAAAGGAGGTGCGTCGCAAATTACTGCGGGTATTAATCAGTCCAGCCAGACTGTAACGGTGAATGTGACTGGCAATATTGCTACAGCGGCCCTGTCTGACAGCAAAGTGGACAAAACCCAGGCCGTAGCCGATGACAAGGAACTCGTAACCTGGTCGGTTACTGTCAAAGATGCCCACGATAATCCGGTTAAGGGCGTGCAGATCGACTGGACCAGTAACGCCCCGAATCTGACGTTAGACGGCACCAACAGTCTGACGGATAACCAGGGCGTTGCCACCGTCAGCGGACACACGAAAATCGCAGCCGTAACAATTGTCACCGCCACCATACCGGTGAATGGCACACAGCTTGCGGCACCTGGAGTCACCTTTATTGGAGATATTAAAACCGCAAAAATGGATACAATATATAGTAATAAGTCTATTGTTGCCCCTGATGGTAAGGATAACGCAACCTATGAAGCGATAGTGACGGACATCAACAATAACAGGGTCCCTGATGCTACCGTTAGCTGGCAGACAACACCTGGTTTCTTCCTTTCTGCGGAAACGTCAAAAACCGATGCCAACGGAATTACAAGTGTCACTATTCGAAGTACTAAAGTAGGAATGGCGACGACAACGGCAAGCACGAATGGTTCAACGATAACAGATCCAGACATGGCGTTTATGACAGAGATATCTGAACACTGGGTCATCAATACTGACACAGCCCAAACTATGTCTGCGCATCTGAGCGCCCCTAACCTTTACACAGCATTTATCGTTGCTCCCCCCACGATGGGCCCAACAACACTATCATCAGGAAACAATCCCGATAATGAAGTGATTCAGACACCGATCATCGATGAACACGGCAAGGAGTATACGCTCAAGTTAAGGGCAAGAAAGCTTACAGCTTGTGGTCTTTATTCCTTCAACACTGTGATTGGTTGTGGGCTTTCTCTTGCGAGAAGTTTATTTGACTGGTCGCGCAGCGATAACCCCGACCTTCCTGCTGGACATTACACCGGTTTGATCCATTACATTCTCACCGACGGAACATGGAAATTTGAATACAATATGACGGTGGATTTAACCATTAACTAAACAGAAATCACTCCAGCATCCGATAAGGGTGCCTGGCTAACGCAGTGAGATTACCTACTGCATCAGTCTGAATAACCACCAATGTCCTGTGCAATAAATATTGCGCAGGACATTTTTTATCAAAAATATCCTGAGATTACCGATTTTTTGGACTATTGACCTGACGCGTATTGACTGAAAATAGTGCCATCAGAGTTCCATCAGGTTGAACGCAACACAACAACGATATCATCCAGACAGGCGCTTTATTTACGTCATCAGCTCTACGTAACCGGCCTTCTGCCCCGCTCCGATCTGGCGAATAACGCCCAGAGATTCTTACTACTCAGTGGATAGGTGAGACTCAACCCGCTATTTGTGTGAATATCACCTTTAATCAGGTAGTCAAATTTACTGTGCCACTACAATCACTGATATCACAGATTTATAATAAAAATATTTTCTATATACATCTAATCATTTTAAAATAACTCAAACTATATCAATATATAACTTGTAAATAACAACAACTCTTTTTTAATTCTATTAATATTTATAGTGTCACTTGGCCATGAAATAAAATGTTGCATCATTAGAAATGAAGATTTATTTATGAATAAAAATACAGTTGCTTTTTTGGTCATCAGTAATGATGAAATATTGATGGCAGCAACGTGATATATAGTTGTAATCCTATTCCGTAAAATAAAACAACAATTGTGCTTCATGTTCAGATCTAATGAATTAACACTTTAATCCATTACAAGTACAAAACAGGCAGTTCATCGGCAACCTAATACTTTTTTGGGTTACAACTTCTACTTGAAAATAGGTTATTATGAAAAATACAGACGCTACGTTTAACTGGGATCCTGAAAGTAATCAGTCTTTTGACTATCCCAGAGAAGTCACGTTGAGGGGACCTGCAGAAGCATTTAATAAAATGCAAGGATGCGGGCTTGAAGTTTACGGTATGGCTACTGGTCCTGTTCACGTTGGTCCTGTTCAAGCTGGTCCTCTTATTCTTCTCCCGGATAGTACAGGAGCCGACGTTATTAATTGGTCTGTACCAGCTACGAAGGATAAAAATTCCACTTTTCTGTTTTTGGAAAAAGCTGATTTCCGTATTGCAGGTGACAAAAACTTAAAAACCATAACATTAACTGATTCCTCGAGACATCGTCCTTATTTCGCAATTGATTTCAAATTGTTCGATGATAGCCGTGTTACACTGGAAAATCTACGCGCTGTTTTCCTCGGAATGTCAAGGTTAGATACAATTAAAAGCCCATACCTTACTGGTATTCAGAATTCAAGATTCATCATTTCAGCAGAGTATATTGAGTTGTTTTATAACGCTATAATATCAGGATACAGCACACTTGATGTGCAAGCCAATGAAATTTCAACAAATAACATCGCGGGCAGTATACTTAGCGGATTGAGGTTTAATAATAATTCTTCACTCTTACTAAATGTTAGATTAGAGCAACATACTGACTCAAATTTAAACCTTTCGAGTAGTTTATCTTTTTATGATTCATCTTATGGAAATATTTTCGCAAGGACTATATGTAATGATGTCCCTGATAACAACGAAGGAGATTATGTTGCGATAGATGCTTTTGATAATTCGACAGTGGATATTCATACAACTCAGTTTTCACAGGGGAATGGGATGGGTAAGATTATTCAGTTGTCAGGTAGTGCAAAGGTAACTATTAATCCATTGAACAATACTATCCCAATTGCTCCTGTGCAAGAGTTACAGAAACCAACAGGAAAATGCTGGGCAGGAATGATTAACTTTAAATCCGGTTCAAAAGCGACTCTAACATTAGCTGCGGCAACTCTTCAAAACCTGCCAGATGTAATGGCGTTAAATGACTTAAAAATCGTGTACGTAGATGAGATGCCAGTTGATATTTTAAGTAGTTTCAATATTTCATTTAAAGATGGGATTGTCTTAAAATTGAAATGATTTTCTATATCACCTTGAATTTCTGTTTGTAAATTATGGCGTTGTGGTTTTATTTTCTGAATGCGACAGTTTTATTAAATGACACTGTCGCATCTTTCATTCTGGCTTCCTGTCGGTCTTCATTTGTACGCTCCAGGACCCTCCGGCGTACAGCCAGCGCCACTGCCGACAGGATGGTCATCACCACTTGTCCCATATCACCATCGGTGCTGCTCCCATCGTCAATAAACCTGACGGTAACGCCCTGAGCGTCAAATTTCTTCTTCCAGTTG
>NZ_VATM01000026.1:0-1256 GCF_005781075.1 Escherichia sp. E2562
TGTAGTGGCATAGTAAATTTGGCCACCTGAATAGAGGTGATATCATCACCTCATAGTCAAAACAGGTGACATTATGACCGGACGTAACAGACGCAATTTTAGCCCCGAGTTTCGCCTCGAGGCTGCCCAGCTTGTACTCGATCAGCATTACACCGTTGCCGCCGCTGCCACTGCGATGAATGTCGGCAAATCCACGATGGATAAATGGGTTCGACAACTGAAAGAAGAGCGAGCGGGAAAATCACCCATAGCTTCACCCATGACACCTGAGCAGATTGAAATACGTGAGTTGAAGAAAAGACTTCAACGCGTTGAAATGGAAAGGGATATATTAAAAAAGGCTACCGCGCTCTTGATGTCAGACTCCCTGAACAATTCTCATTAGTTGAGAAACTCAGGGCGCGGTTTCCTGTTGCCGTTGTGTGCAACGTGTTTGGGGTTCATCGCAGCAGTTATAAATACTGGCGGCAGCCCAGGAAGCCTGACGCCACGAAAGTGGCATTACTGAGCCTTGTGCGTGAAGTTTATCACGAAAGTAACGGTTCAGCAGGAGCGCGAAGCATTGCCGCAATGGTCACCACCAAAGGTATAAAACTGAGCCGCTGGCGGGCAACAAAGCTGATGAAAGCGCTCAATATTATCAGCTGTCAGCAACCTGGCCATCGTTATAAGAAGGCGTCTAAGGAACACATTGAGATCCCTAATTATCTGGATCGCCAGTTTGCTGTTACCGAGCCTAATCAGGCTTGGTGCGGTGATGTGACTTATATCTGGACGGGAAAACGCTGGGCTTATCTGGCTGTTGTACTCGATTTGTTTTCCCGTAAACCGGTTGGCTGGGCGATGTCATTTTTCCCTGATTCCGCACTGACAGGTAAAGCCCTGTCGATGGCCTGGGAAGCACGGGGGAAACCGGCTAATTTACTGTATCACTCGGATCAAGGCAGTCACTATACCAGCAGGAATTTCAGACAGTTACTGTGGAGATATCAGATAAAGCAAAGCCTGAGTCGCCGGGGAAATTGCTGGGATAACAGCCCAATGGAACGGTTCTTCAGAAGCCTGAAAACAGAGTGGGTACCGGATAATGGCTACGCGAATTTTAGCGAAGCCAGCACGGCAATAACGAATTACATCACAGGATATTACAGCCAGCTCAGACCTCATCAATATAATGGTGGTTTGACGCCGAATGAATCAGAACGATTGTTCTGGAAAAACTCTAAAGCTGTGGCCAGTTTTTGTTGACCACTACA
>NZ_VATM01000027.1:0-6992 GCF_005781075.1 Escherichia sp. E2562
ACCGCGCCGTCTTTACAGACGAATTCCGGTGCACGATAGGTCCGCTTCACCCCGTCCGGTGCGGCAGGCTGGTCCTGCGGAATTTCAAATTTGATTTCCTGCAGACGGAGATAATTCACCCCCTTGTGCAGATAGGCATTTTCGACAAGACAGGCATGGATGTAATAGGTCTTTCCGGCCTCGAAATTAGATTCGGTAAAATACAGGGCGATATCGGGCGCGCCACCACTGGCTTTAAGCGGGATCTGCGTTTTTCCCAGTAACGTCAGCGGCGTGTAGTGGTTCTTTTTCTGTATCTCTTTTCCGGCAAATAGATACACCGCGCCGCCCAGCAGGTCGTGCTCCTTCACCGCCTCCCAGTTCGAAAGCAGCGGGAATGTCGCCAGGCCATAGCTGTCATCACCGGGGCGCGCCTGAGGGTTCTGCCCTTCTGCCACGCTGACAGCTGGCGCCGTCGCGGCCTCCCAGGCACTGTTGATAAAAAAGTTCGCGGTGTTGACCATCGTCCCGACGCCATAAATCCCGGCGCTGAACGCGGTAAGCAGCGTGCGGTTTTCCCGGGGCTGCACGTTAATGACGGCGCTCCCCAGGTCGTCCAGCATGACGTAAAAATAATCCCCACTGGTTCTGTCTGTCGCACAGGGGACAATTTCACTGAACGATGCATCGCTGATGATGGCATCTTCGGTAATGCGGGTCACGAGGGGGTAAAAACAGGCCTGGGTGTTTCTTAGTCCCGGCACGGTCAGCCGCCAGGCCATAGCAGGACGTGAGGATAACGGTCGCGTGCTGTCATTGCTGTAATCAATTAACACCGGTGTATCGGCAGCAAAAGTGACGTCAACATCAATATCGGCATCCCAGGCTACATTCCAGGTCACGGTTTCAGAGGTAACCGGGATTCCACTATTATCAAGGCAGCAGGAAACCGTCCACGACAGGCGGTCACCTTTCATCAGGCTGTCATCCACAGTCAGTAAGCAGCCGCCATATAAGGTATTGCCGTCCTGCCACCAGGAGATTTCAGGAGGATAAAAATTCCCCCGGTTTAATGCAAAGGGACACTCGGTTCCGGAAAAATGTTCACCGGCTTTCAGTTGATACTGAAACGTGGCATATAGCGTCTGTCCGGGAAAAATATTGCAGTTGTTTTGCGGGCTGATATGCAGCAGCCGGGATGAATTGGCTTCGCGGATGCGCAGTGGGGACATCGCACACCATGCAAAACTTGCATATGCCCAGACTTCACGATTGGCAATTTCCTCTTCTGTAAAGGGCATCGTTACCTGATTATTTTTATCCACATCCATAATAGCTACCCCCTCTATGGAGGAGGCTACTTCACATTCCAGTTCCCCGCTAAAACAAAAACATACTTTACGATTACAACATATATTCCCGCCAGGAATTAATGTGACTGTATCAGTTAAATCACGGAAATCACCAGTACTATTGACAACCATGTCTACTGCGTCATATGTGCGTAAATCTAAATTATATGGAGTTTCAACGACAAGATCGGTACTGATATCACCAAGATAAAAGGTAAGAGTTATACTTTGTACATAAGGTACCATTGTTTTTTCTATCAGAGTTTCTGCGTTGTTCAGAGTAAGGAAGGGCAAAATACCAAATAAAAATTCTCCATTCTGATCTGTTTCTGTATTATAAAAGCCATAACTATCCTGTTGTAATTTCTTTGCGTCACCCTCATAGGATATTTTGAGTATTGGATGAGTATCAAGTGTGGACCAGTCATTTTTGGTGACCACATCAACATGATATTTGAAGGGGCTTTTTTTTATTGGATTATTTTCAGCGTCAAAAATTTTAATCAGATAATAAATGTGGTTATTCTTAAGATTACTTCCATCCGGTGAATAGAGGGTTGCGCAGACTGGGCCTTTCCGTTGACTTATAGTCATAGTCAGCCCATCTTTCTCTATCTTTTTGTACGTGGTATTAATTACTTTAGGTGACATTGTATTATCCTGTGCTTTGTTCATTGCTCACACTTAGTATGATGCTATAAAATAATAACCGTACACCATCTGTTGCGGCTTACCGTTATGACACCAATTGATGATGTGGGTAATTAATACCGCACCTTTATTAAAACAAGTACTTATAAAGAGATTATGTTTTTATAATTATGCAGGTACTGTTACATTAACCGTTAGTTTCTTGTCTATCTGAGCATTGCATTATTTCATCAGTGAGCTTTTGCGGTTTGATTTTTAAGATATCTATCTCTACAAATAAGAATATTACTTCTTTTATTTATAAAAGAAATCTGTAGTCCTTAAGTAAAATGTTATAGAAATAATGTACCAGATGGAGTGGTTCATTTAATTAAAGGATGTATAACATGAACAACGTATTCAATGTTGTCCGTAACGAATCTACTGGCGTCTGGGTCGCGGTATCGGAGTTTGCAAAGAGTCGGGGAAAACGAACCGGACGTCGTATGCTGGCCGGCTTTGCGATGACGCTGGTTGTTTTCGTATTGACACTAAACTGTGTTACTTCGTCGCTCGCCGCAACGGTGTCGATTCTGCCGGGAGAGAGCGTCTATCTGTCACAAATCTATGGCACTGGCGCAAATCAGACAACGCGTTTAAGTGATCTCATTTTTAATGGTACGAGCTCTTCTCCGGCAACGCTTATTGTTGACCGCAATACGCCACTGGGGACAGACAGTTGGTTGTTTAATGCCACCGGTAATGCCGTTAACTTAATTAGTCTGAGTGGAACTCGAAGAGCAGTGATTAAGCTGCTGGACGGTATTGATATGACAATAAGCAACTCCACAGGGGGAGCTGTTTATAATTCCGGGACTGCTTCGGGAATTGTGTATGAACTCGGCAATGGCAGTCAGCTCCGTTTTGTCGATAACCGTGCCAATAATGGCTATCGTGGCCTTATCATCTCAAATTCAGATGTGCTTTTCCGTGGTGCGAACGGTACTGTTGTTTTTGACAATAACAGCGCCTACTCCTATGACCCCGCGATAGATACCACTAACGCCAACATTATATTTGAAGGCAACGTAACGCTGACCAATAATGTCAATCACGCTATTGCCGGCGGTGTTATTCGGTTACATGACTCGGGCAATTTGATTTTCAGTGGTACAGACGCCTCCATTATTATCGGTAATAACAGCGCAATAAGTTCGGGTGGCGGATTATTTTCTGACGGAAGTGTGCAGTTGTATGGTAATGCCGATATCTATGGTAACCGGGCTGTCAGGGATACTGCGGGAGCTATCGTTGCACAGACCGGACTGGTGATGGAGACGAACGGTATCGATGGTATGAAAGTGCATGGAAACTATTCCAATGGCCAGTATGCAGGCGCTATTCTTATCGGCAACAGCGCGAATTTTACCGGCACGAGTCTGCTACATGCGAAAAATAGCGATATTCAGTTCTATAATAATTTCACCGGGGTCGGAAATCTCTTAACGCCCAATATGACATATGCGGTTGCCAATGCGATTAATATCCGCCAGCCGAATGGTGTGTTGAATATTGCTGCTGACGCTGGGCGTCAGATTCTGTTTCGTGATCCGATAACCAGTTTCAACTCCACTGGCGTGGCAATAAATGTCATTGTTGGAATTAATACCACCAACGGCAGCGATGCTACCGATGGGAAAGTGACTTTTAGTGGCGAAGATTTCACACCTGGTTCTCAAAATACGCAATCGCGGATTTATGCCAATACCACCGTTTATGGTGGTGTCCTGGAACTGAAAGACAATGCTCAGTATGGCATAAACACCAGCAGCACGCGGTTTACATTGCGGGACGGTGCCACTTTATTGTCAACCAGCACGGCGGCGAATACCGTGAATGTGCTTTCATCCGGCACCATGAATTTCGCCGATGGCTCGCTGATTAAGAGCAATGGCGACAGCAAATTGAATCTGAATGCCGGTAGTCGGCTGATTGGTACTGCAGCAGGTGACACGGTAGCGATTGAAACCGACGGAGCCGATAAACTGACACTCGGCGGAGTCCTGTCCGGCCCTGGCAAACTGGAAAAGATCGGCACGGGAACCTTATCTACGGCTAACGCCAATCAGTTCCTCAACACAGGTGGATTCAATGTCAAAGAAGGAACACTGAACGCGCAGAACATGGCGCAGAGTTTCAGTTCACTGGATATCCAACATAACGCGTTAATGACGATGGGCAACAGCGGCGAAAACCTGTCGATCACCGATCGCGCCATGATTGCCGGTACGCTGGAAAACGTCCAGACGCTGAATAAATCAGGCAGTGGTGAGCTGCAGATTGCTAATTCCGTAGGCGCTAACCGGTTGGATATGTCTGGCGGTACGCTGAAAGTTGATGCCGGTGAAACGCTGATTGTCGCTGCGGACGCAAATTTTGGCAGCGGTGTAACCGCGCAGGTTGATATTGCCAGTGACCCGGCACTGAGCGCCGATACTCTCCAGCTTACCGGGAACAATACGCTGGATATCTCCGGCTATGCCCCTGTTTCTGATGAGAATCTGTATATCCTTATCCGCACCCGGAACGGGATTAGCGGCGATTTCAGCTATACCGTCGCAGGACAGGCTTTGCAGGATTATGTCGATACAGACCATTTTCTGATCGGATGGGCGAAGAAAGATGACGACAGCAAAAATGTTATTGCGCAGTTTGGTCTGGTCTGGTTAAACACCGAAGACTCCAGTGCTCACGGTACGTTCAACGTAACGGACAGTCACAGCTTTACCCTGGGAGACGCACTGCAAGATAATCTGAACTCCACCGCGTATGGTTTCGGCTGGGACGGCAAAAGCCTCAGCAAAACTGGTGGCGGTACGCTGATATTCTCCGCCATCAACGGCTATACCGGTAGCACGACTGTTAATGAAGGCACACTGCGGACCGCTATCGCCGACACACTGAACAGCAGTAGCGATATTATCGTCAACGGTGGTGTACTCGATCTGAACGGCAACAATCAGCAGGCTAACCGCCTGAGCGGCAGCGGTGGCGTTGTGATGCTGAACGGCGCATCGCTGATCGCCGTTAACGCCACGGACAGTGATAATTCGCGTTTTGACGGTGACATCATCGATGGCAATGTAGCTGGCGGCCGCTTCATCAAGAACGGTGATGGCAGCCTGACGCTGGCGGGACAGACGGCCTGGATCACAGATACTGAGATTAATGCGGGGGAGCTTGTCTTTGATGGTGCCAACGGTGGCGCGCAACTGACCAGCAATATTATTGGTAATAACGGCAGCCGACTGACTCTGCAAAACGGCGCACAACTGACCGGATGGATCGACCCGGCGAATGTCGATATTGATGCTGCCAGCCGCTGGAACATGACAGCTGCTTCAAAGGTCAACGATCTGAGCAGTGCCGGAACGATCTCGATTTCCGCACCTAACGATAATGATTTCAAAACCCTGACCGTGGCGGGCAACTACACTGGCAATGACGGTCTGATTGTGATGAACACGGAACTGGGGGGCGACGATTCTCAAACCGACAAGCTCATTGTTCACGGCGATACGGTCGGTAACACCAGGGTTGCGGTGCATAATGTCGGGGGCGTGGGTAAACAGACTGACAACGGTATTGAACTGGTTCATGTTGACGGCAGCTCTACCGGTCACTTCGCCCTGACCACCGGCACTGTGGAAGCTGGCGCTTATGTTTATACGTTGGCGAAAGGCACTGACAGTGCGGCGCAAAACTGGTATCTCACCAGTAAGTGGAAAGGTCCCGTTTTACCTGTTCGACCCGTTGTACCGGAGGCTCCGGTCAAACCACCGGTAGTGGATCCGATGGCACCAGACGCGCTGCGCCCGGAAGCGGGTAGTTATATCAGCAATATTTCAGTCGCGAACACGCTGTTTAACCACCGTCTGCACGATCGTCTTGGTGAACCGCACTACACCGACGCGCTAAAAGAGGACGGACTGGCAGCCAGCATGTGGATGCGCCATGTCGGCGGTCATGAACGTTCTGTTGTCGGTGACGGTCAGTTGAAAACGCAGAGCAACCGTTATGTGCTGCAACTGGGGGGTGATATCACACAGTGGAGTACCGACGGCACCGACCGCTGGCATTTGGGGGTGATGGGAGGTTATGCAAACGCGCGCAGCAATACCCGCAGCGACCGCGCCGGTTACGGCTCTGACGGACGTATCAACGGTTACAGCGCCGGGCTGTACGGAACCTGGAACCAGAATGAGGCGGATAAAACCGGGGCGTATGTCGATAGCGGGATGTTGTACAACTGGTTTAATAACAGTGTGGCAGCAGATAACCGCGCCAGCGACAGTTACAGTTCGAAAGGACTGACTGCCTCACTGGAAGCGGGTTATACCCTGAAATCCGGAGAGTTTTCCGGCAGTCGGAGCACGCTGAACACCTGGTATATCCAGCCGCAGGCACAGGTTACCTGGATGGGCGTGAAGGACAATGCGCACAACCGCAACGATGGGACCCGTATTGAAACTCAGGGCGATGGTAACATCCAGACGCGTCTGGGTGTGAGAACGTACCTGAACAGTCATCACAAAATGGATGATAGTAAGCAGCGTGAGTTGCAGCCATTCGTGGAAGTAAACTGGATCCACAATACCGAAACCTTTGGTGTGAAGATGGATGGCGTAAGCATCAGTCGTGACGGCGTGCGTAATCTGGGCGAAATCCGCACCGGGGTGGAAGGTAAAGTGAATGCTAATCTGAGCATCTGGGGCAACGTTGGTGTACAAACAGGTGACAAAGGCTATAGCAACACTCAAGGAATGCTGGGGATTAAGTACAGTTGGCGCTAACATTGCCTGATGCGCTACGCTTATCAGGCCTACATATCAAAGCAATATATTGAATTTGCGCGATTTTATGGCCGGATAAGGCGTTTACGCCGCATCCGGCATGAACAAAACGCACTCTGTCAGAAAACGGGAAGGAGCCTGTACATAGATTTGTGTAATTGCCTGATTTTGATATGTT
>NZ_VATM01000028.1:0-8802 GCF_005781075.1 Escherichia sp. E2562
AGTTTTTGTTGACCACTACAAAGCCATGATCGATGCCTGATAACGTAGTTGCCTGTGTTACCCGGTATAGTGGATATCCTTCTCCTCTCGCTTTGATTTACCTCGTATAGTGTATCTCCACTACACCGGGTGGCATCAGCCCCACTACCCCGATGCAGTCCATTTTCTTCTGCCTTTTCTGGGTGTCTTGTATGTATTTTAGCCAAGAATATGATCCTCACCCGGTATAGTGGATCACGTTATTGCCACCATACCTGATAGCGTGGCGGCACGGTTAGGAAACTTTACCTGGTACAGTGTATCGTGAATGATGATCGGCTCTGATAACGTGATGATACTGAAGTGAAAGCTGTACCCTGTGTAGTGGATCCAGTGAAAGTGCGCACCCGGTATAGTGTGCTTCATGGCTGAATCGGAGTTTGCCGCAGGTAGCCCTGCATCCATCATCATAACAGACACTGTCCGCAGGACTCGCGAGCCGTATGTGGGGTCGGTTTGGGAAATGGAAAATTTTGTACGTTAAGCGCATTATTTAACCACTCCTGATTTGTAAGGGCCTGATTTAAAGTCAGTGGTCATCGCATTTAGGTTATCCGATTGAGTCAAGACCCTCTAAGAAATGCCGTATAGTTTTTTTCACCGGAAACCTGGATTTTTCCGCGCCCAGTAACCACGGGCGCGGTTTCGTAAACGACCGGTTGAGAAACAACGATTTTGATGCTGAAACCTGCCACATAACCCGTAACTTATTCAACGTCATACAAATCAGATTGTTTTTAAAACGAAATACCCTCCATTACTTACAATGTTTTTCCTATAAGTCCGCTTTCGGATTTTTATCACAACGACATGTAACAAAAAATGTAACTGTTACAGTGAGTTATCAGTGCAAAGGCACGCATCCACACCAGGCAGTCATCACACTCATTGCACTGATCTTAATCAATAAAAGATCACATATGAAACATTCAACCGCCAAGGCACCTACTTATAGTTAATCCCCCTGTAAATGACGACATAAGCAGTGAACAAAAAAACCTTTACCCCAATACTTAGAGATGCGCCCTGTTACACAACAGATGAAAATTCTTAATAAAATTCTAAGAATAGATTTTTGATCTGCAAAGTTGATATTTTTTAGCAAAACGCTCTATCATCGCTTTGTAAAGATACCTCGTGGTAACTATCACCACTGCCCAACAAAGGGAATGATATGGCAGATTCCAGCTTCCAGAATGAAGTGCCAAAAGCACGCGTCAACATCCAGCCTGACCTGCACACGGGTTCTGCCCAAAAGAAAGTAGAGTTGCCCTTAAAACTTCTCGCGGTGGGAAATTTCAGCAACGGCAAAGAAACTCTCCCGCTTTCTGAACGCAGCAAGTTAACTATTTCAAAACACAACTTTAATAGCGTTCTATCCGAGCTTAACCCAGAGGTCAGTATTGATGTTGCTAACACCCTGAGAGGATATGGACGTCAATCTGTCGCGGGTATCTCAGATGCCGAAAGCAAAAGCATAAGGCGGGCGCAGAGATGAAAATTTATCGTCCATTGTGGAACGAGGGGGCTTTACTGTCTCCTCAGCAGTTCCAGCAGCAGGCAGAATGGGAGTCTTTTCGCAGCGCCGGTGCAACCGCACTGACATCTGCATTCCCCTGGGGTGTGGAAAAAATTGAGTTTAACGACAGTCTTCTTTCATCGGGTCTGATCCAGATTACGCAGTTACGTCTCTGGCTGGAAGATGGAACGCTGATTGATGCGCAAAGAAGCGATCTGCCTCCGGCGCCACGTGAGTTAGATGCCAGTCAGCTGGCAGGTCTTGATGCAGTAACTGTCGTTATCGCACTGCCTCATATGCAGCCGGGTGTTGCCAACGTTGAGCAGGAAGGCATCTTCCCGGATCGACCGCTTCGCTATCGCGAAGAATGGGTGACGTTGCCGGATGCATTTGGGCCTGAAGAAGAATCAATGGCAGTTGCCCGGTTCAATTTCTCCATCCGGTTTGCCCATGAAAGTAATGATTCCTGGAAAGTCTGCCCTGTAGCAAGGCTAATCCGGAACGGACATAATGCGTGGCTACTGGACCCGTCTTTCATTCCTCCCGTTGCGTCATTTTCGGCAAGCCCGGTTCTTCGCGAACGTCTGGTGCTGCTAAATCGCCAGTTACGTTCCCGACGCCAACGTTTGATGACAATGCGTCGTGAGAGCAACGAGAGACTTGCCGATTTTGCCGTCGCCGATGTTTCCCTTTTCTGGTTGCTGAATGCGCTAAATTCCCACGCTGGGGTGCTGACGGAATACGAACGTTTTCCTTCCCGTCCGCCTGAACAGGTGTGGGCTGAGCTTGCACGCCTGGCAGGAAGCATGCTGACCTTTTCCCTGGACCATGATCTCGACGCCATACCGGGGTATGACCACGAGGATCCCGCCAATACGTTTCCTCCGCTGTTTGACCTGATCTCGGGGTTACTTGAGGCAAGTCTGCCATCCCGGGTCATTGCTCTGGAAATGTCCCGTCCGGACGGCCAAACCTGGAAAGCAAACCTTCACGATATTCGTCTGCGCGAAGAGGCGGACCTCTACCTCTCTGTTCGCTCAGACATACCGGCCTGGCAGGTTGCCGATAAATTCCCGGCACTTTGTCAGGCGGGTTCACCTGATGACGTCAATGAGATCTATGGTGTTGCACTCAAGGGGATCCCTCTGATCCCTGTCAGCAGGGTCCCGGCGGCTTTGCCTGTACGCATGGAAAACCAGTACTTCGCGCTTGATATGGAAAGCCCCGCTGCGCATGAAATGCAGGAGCAGGGCGTGTGTATGTTCTACGTGCCTGAAATGCTTGGCGCACTGGAACTTGAACTGTTTGCGGTATTGCGCTCATGAAACAGGATATCGATATCGACCAGCTGATGACAGAGACCTGGCTCACCGTCACCATGCTGAAGAAAGGCGCCGTCACGCTCAATGGTAGTGCGCTTTACGACAAGTGCGTTAAACAGGTTGAAAGTGTGCGGGAAGCGCTGGAGCGTGCCGGTTATGACGAGGACAGTGTCGGGCATATTTCCTACGCACAATGTGCCTTGCTGGACGAGGCGGTGATGAGCCGTAAGCCTGAAAAGTGCGAGGAAGGAGAAGAGCCGAAAGTTGATGAGGGCCAGGTGGCATGGCGTAAAGTCCCGCTTCAGGCACGATTTTTCGGATCACTTCGAGCAGGTGAGGCTCTGTGGGATAGCATTGCAGAGGTCCTGCGTCAGCCCTCACCGAACCCAGCCGTTTTGACGTGTTATCACCGGGTAATTGCCCTGGGTTTTCAGGGGGTGTACGGATTGAAGGCGGTCAGTCAGTCGCAGCGGGATGAAGTCGTCAAAGCCCTGTCTGAGCGATGCTCTCCGCCTGATGCAGGCCTGTCACTGATTGTTCACCGGATGGGGAAACATCGTTGGAGTCTGATGCGTTCAGTCTGGTTCTGGATAGCGCTTGCCATCATCCTTACCGGTGTTATCTGGTGGGGCGGTCATCTGTGGCTCCAGGCACTCTTGTCAGCACAAATACCGGAGCTACGTAACTAATGCGTAGATCAGTCATTATTCCGGTTGCCCTGCACACCTTTGCAGCTGTTGCCACATTGCTGTGGTTGCTCTGGTATTTCATCCCAACAGGGAACGTGTTTAAAGGCCTGACCACGGTGCTGATCCTCCTGCTGGCAGACTGGACTGTTTTTAATAACTGCAGCCGGGAGCAGTCGGTATCCGAAACATCTGTTTCAGCTGCTGACCTGCCACTACTCGACACCCAGGGCCCCGTTGTACTGGTATGCGGTGACAGGCTGGGTGCGCTGTTTCAGGGGAATCCTCTGCGTAAAACAGCTCAGGGGTGGTGGCTCCGGGCCGATGACGTCAGCCGGTTAACGGATGTTGTCCGCAGCATACAGACGCAGTTCCCACGCCAGGTCGGTCAGCTTTCGGTTATGTACCGTTGCCTGCCAGACCATCATCAGGATGAAGCTGTTCTGCGCTCCACATTAAAGACGCTCCGCCAGCAGAGTAAACAAATCAAAACTCTGACGGGTTTCACTCTACCGGTTGTGGTGAGTGCCGAATTCTCCGGACCTGAGACTCCGTGGATAATCGTTCGTGGTGACAAGCCGATTGTATGTCCGGTAAATGATTCGCCGCAGGCTTTCATCGACTGGTTGCAGGCTAATGACAATATTACGGCGCTACCCGTGATCAGTCAGGCATTTTCATTTATCCGTAAAACCCTGACTGATGAGCTTGAGAAACCTGATCGGTTAACCCCGCCTGAACGAGCGTTTTCCGTGGCACTGCGCCTCGGTACCGTCCTTCCCGAAACCCAGTCAGTCTGGACCGACTGGCTATATTCCCGCACCTGTTTGCAGTTTTCCCGAAAGCCTGGGCAGACAGATCCGGTAAGTTTATTTCCGGATGCGGTTCTGCCGCTGCTGGCACCTTTTGCATCAACGGTGCAGGGGGGGCACCGTACCCGTCGCCTGGTCCTGCTGATGTGGGTGTGTGCTCTGACCGCATTGGGTATTTCTGCGCTCAATAACCGTGACCTGATCTGTCAGGTGAGCACCGATTTGCAGCGCTGGAATGCAATCCCGATGAACCACTATCGCCCTAAGGCAGAATCACTGGTCGCCCTGAAGCTGGATGCGCTCCTGCTTGAACGCTGGCAGCGTCAGGGAGAGCCTTTGCGTTACAGCCTGGGCTATTACCCGGGGCTACGCCTGTGGCTGGCCGTGCAACAGGCTATCGATACCTGGACTCCACCACCAACACCTAAACCAAAACCAGCATCTAAACAAAAACCAGTACCGAAAATTGTTCGTCTCGACGGCATGTCGCTGTTTGATTCCGGCAAATCGGCACTCAAAGACGGCTCTGCCAAAATACTCGTCAATGCACTGGCAGGGGTCAAAGCCAGACCAGGCTGGCTCATCGTGGTCAGTGGCCACACAGACAATACCGGCAGCGTTCAGCTTAACCAGACCCTGTCTTTACAACGAGCGGAGGCCGTTCGTAACTGGATGCGTGATACCTGGGACGTCCCGGAAAGTTGCATTGACGTGCAGGGTTACGGTGACAGCCGACCGGTTGCATCAAACGACTCGCCTGATGGCCGTGCGCATAACCGCCGTGTCGAGATCAGTCTGGTACCGCAGGCTGACGCCTGTCGTCTGCCTGGCGCATAACACGCGTCACAGGATGTACGTGACGTTTCAACTCAAGAAATGGAGAAGTAAACATGGCAATCCCAGTTTATCTGTGGCTGAAAGACGATGGCGGCGCTGACATTAAGGATGCCTCCTTCAAGAAGCATAACCACCTTGAGCAGATCGAGCTGCACTACGAAAAAATCACCTGGACCTACAAAGACGGCAACATCATTCATTCCGATTCCTGGAATGAACGCACCACAGCATAAGACTCTGGCGGGCAGATCCTTTCTGCCCGCCTTTTTTTTACTCCGCACAGCGCCTGTCAGACGGACGCTTTGCAGAGCAGTCTCACAATTTATCGGCATGAACCTTATGGGCATCGGTTGACGGCCAGGGGCGGTAGCGTGCCTGAACAAGAGGGAACGACATGGAACATCATTCAGCAGTCCTGCTACGACGACTTACCCCTTATTACGCCAGAGCACTGAAGGGGGCGGCTTTTTTATGTCAGTCCCGTGCGCATACAGAAATCACGCCTGAGCACTGGCTGCTGAAACTGCTGGAGCAGGCAGAAGGAGAGCCGTCATGAGCAGTTCCCTCTCCAACAAGGCTACCAGCCTGGTACATCAGCTTTTAGGGCAATCACTGTACCGGGTTGAAGTGCATGAATGCGACCATTTCCTGGATGTGTTACGTTACAACGCCGTTGAATCACTCAGCCAGCCCTGGCGCTATAACGTGGCGGTCACCTGCTCTTCTGCGGATATTGCCTGTGACTCGTTACTGCTGAAGCCCGCTTCATTCACTTTCCAGACACCCGTGTTTGACGGAACTCCGGCCCTGCCGGTCAGGACGGTATTTGGCGTAGTTGAGTCGTTTCGCCGCGTGTCTACCTCGAATGATGAGACCCATTACGCGCTGACTATCGTTCCCCGAATTGCCCTTCTGGGCTATACGAAAGGGAGCGAGATCTACCTCAATCAGTCAGTCACTGAAGTGGTTGAACAGGTACTGCGTAAACACGGTCTGGAAGGGCCTGATTTTGAGTTCCGGCTCTCCCGCGAATACCCCTCCCGGGAGCTCATCACCCAGTGGCGGGAAACCGACCTTGAATTTATCCAGCGTCTGCTGGCAGAAGTGGGCATTTACTGGCGCTATGAAATGGACAGCCGTCTTGAACAGGACGTGGTGATTTTCCAGGACAGCCAGCAGCAGTATGAATTTGGTGTCACGCTACCGTTACGCAACCAGGCCGGGATGAGTGACAGCGGGCAGGAGAGCATCTGGGATATTCAGACCGCATATAACGTGGTGAGCGGAAGTGTGGCCACCCGGGACTACAACTACCGTGAAGCGCTACAACCTCAGGACAGTATCGAGAGCATTTTCAGCAAAGAAGGGATCACCACCGGGGAAACGTACCATTATGCAGAGCCCTTCCTGACAGCAGGTGACGCTGAAAGCCCGGAGACCGGGGCATACTTCGCCCGTCTGCGTCACGAACGTATTCTGAATGCGCAATATCACGTCAGCGGGCATTCCTCCAGCCCTCATCTGGCTCCAGGTCAGGTACTGGAAACTGACGGAACGCTTCCCGATACCGTGAAAGAAGGCATTGTCATCACCACGGTGCGCACCAGTGGCTCACGAAAAAGTAGCTTTACCCTGACCTTTGAAGGCATCCCGTATAGCGAATCCGTCTGTTATCGTCCGGCGCTGCTCAATCGCCCGGTGATATCCGGCTCGCTTCCGGCCCGGGTGGAAAGCACACAGAAAGGTGACACCTGTTCCTGGCTCGATCCGGACGGACGCTACCGGGTAAAACTGGACTTTGACCGCAACAGTACTGAACAGGGTTATGCCTGTTTGTGGCTGCGGCTGGCCAGGCCCTATGCCGGTGATACGTACGGCTTCCACTCACCGCTTATCGACGGAACGGAAGTGGCCGTCGTATTTGACGGCGGAGACCCGGATCGGCCCTACATCGCCTATGCCCTGCACGACTCAGAACATCCGGACCCTGTCACCAGTGACAATCATACGCGGAACGTCTGGCGCACGCCGGCGAACAATAAGCTGCGGATGGAGGATAAGCGCCAGGAAGAGCATATCAAGCTCGCGACGGAATATGGCAAAACGCAGCTGAACATGGGACACCTGGTCAACAGCCAGCGTGAAAAGCGCGGAGCCGGTTTCGAACTGCGAACGGATGAGCATGGTGCTGTACGTGCGGCAAAAGGACTGTTCCTGACGGCTGATGCCCAGGCCAAAGCCCAGGGACCGGTACTGGAAATGGCCCCTGCGATAAGTCAGATTAATCAGGCCAACAGCCAGATGCAGGCGCTGAACAGCGCAGCTGAAGCCGCCGGAGCACTGGTCTCTGATATCAATACCCAGATTAGTTTTGTGACCGACAAAATCAGGGACCTCCAGTCTGCGGTCCTGCTGGGTAGCGCTCCGCAGGGGGTGGCGTTTACCTCAGGTGAACATCTTCAGCTCAGCAGTACCCGCAATACCATGATCAATGCCGGTCAACATCTTGATATCGGTGCGATGAAAAATCTGTCTGTAACGGTAGAAAAAGCCCTGGGTCTGTTTGTGCATAAAGACGGGGCGAAGCTGGTTGCCAACCAGGGAGACATCGAGATTCAGGCTCAGCACAACACGATGGCTCTGTTTTCTGAAAAGCAGCTGACGGTGACCAGTAGTAAAGACGAAATTATTATCAGCACCCCGGAAACCCTGACGCTGAACGGTGGCGGGTCTTACCTGAAGCTGAGTAAGAACGGGATTGAGCATGGTTCATCTGGTGAGTTCATTATGAAAACATCGAACTATCTGGTACCAGGCTCGGGCGCAAATCTTCCCAACGAAACACCCAATTTCAGCCTGACGGATATCACTCAGGAAAGCAAAATCAGCAGTAAGTCATTCAATGACTGACAGGGAGTGTGAATCGTGTCTGTATTACCCAAAATTGTCTGGCCAATCCCTTCCAACAGTCGGGGAAATGAGTTCAAAAATCAGGAAGAGATCCTCTCTCATGTCGGGGGGGAATCCACCGGGCAGTATATGATTGGCCGCAGTGGCATGTGGCATGGCGGGATCCATATCACCGAAGCAACGACCCCGTGGTGTGCGCTTAGCGGTAAGTCTCCACTTGAAGCGATAGATTTTCCAGTTCCTTTTAAAGGTGAGCAGGCAATTCGATGCATGGCTGATGGGGAAGTGGTTGCTTATCGTGTCTGCAGGGATTATCTGACGCTTGCATGGGAATCCGGCCCACTGAGCTTTTCCGGTTCGTTTGTTCTGGTTAAACACTTTATTCAACCGGGGGAGAAAGAAACCAGCGGACTGCATTTCTATACCCTGTATATGCA
The DNA here is from genome assembly GCF_005781075.1 of Escherichia sp. E2562. Lineage (NCBI taxonomy): Bacteria > Pseudomonadati > Pseudomonadota > Gammaproteobacteria > Enterobacterales > Enterobacteriaceae > Escherichia > Escherichia sp. E2562. The sequence continues at coordinate 8,563 of NZ_VATM01000028.1, forward strand.
TCTTGCGCCGTATTCAGCTTATGAGGCTGAAGCAGAAAATCAGTGGGTCATTCAGGATACTCTAAGAGCATATTCTGAAATGGACTGGCTGACGGCGAAACTGACTTCAGATAAAACTTCTCCACAAATTGCAGGGCACATGCCTGAAGGGGCCAGAGTGGAGTGGGACCCGGCAGACAGCAATCTTAACGCCACAGGAAGTAACAAGAGAAAATACGGTCTTGTGACGCTAAAGGGGTT
>NZ_VATM01000029.1:0-42288 GCF_005781075.1 Escherichia sp. E2562
GTTCGTTATCAGTGAATTGTCTTGTGATTGGGGATTGTTGAACTTCTCGATCGAGAATATCCAGAACCCAGCGGCGGAATTCTTTGGCTACAGGAGTGCGGGCGAACATAGCGATCAAATGGGCACCACGGAGGGAGAAAATGCGTATTGTTTTCTGGTAGTTCCCTGAGACACTCAAATTGAGGGTCTCAGTCATATCTGCCCTAAATTCATCGGAATTTCGATCGTAGATCTGAGTTACGGCATCAGATTTTTTATATCCGAGAGCTTGAGCAATCTCAACGGCAGTAAGCCAGATACTGTTGTTGTGTTTAACAGGATGGAATTTTGTTTGATGAAAGACTAGTTGTGTGCTCATGATGATTACCTATAAATCAAGTTAACCACCACCGCTGACGCCAATCAGTTTGGTGGTGAGACATGTAGGGTTGGCGTAACCGGGGTAATCAACCGGCCCGACCGAAGTCGGCCCTACACGCCCCACCATAATTCAGATGTGCGTATGCTTACGACAATAAAAAACACGCTCGCGGCGTGTAGTAGTCGCGATTACCTTATCCGGGACGCCAATCCCGTGTGCCGATTTTGCGGCAACGCACAGAATATAGCGCCAGATATTAGTTATCGTCAACCTCACTGATTTCCTCCCCCCGCCGCATAAACAAATAAAACCCGCTTCATCGCGGCACTCTGGCGACACTCCTTGAAAATCAGATTCGTGCTCACCTTTCCTTCCCGTTCTTCCCTGGTAGCGAACCGGTAATACACCGTTCGCCAGACCTTACCATCAATGACTAAGATTCCTGCCCGCGCCATTTTAGCCGCAGCCTGATTTATGCTGGTTACTGTTGCGCCTGTTACCTCAGCAACGTCCTGCGCACAGAAGCTCTTATGCGTCCCCAGGTAATGAATAATTGCTTCTTTTCCCGTCATACACTGGCTCCTTTCAGTCCGAACTTAGCTTTAATTTCTGCGATCTTCGCCAGAGCCTGTGCACGATTTAGAGGTCTACCGCCCATGACAGGAAGTTGTTTTACTGGTTCAGGTATAGCCTCACCACGGTTAATTCGCGCTGTCATACAGGTCAGTTCATCGGCAGCCTTGCGCCGTAATTCCGCGTCAGTCAGCGCATTGGCTCGCATGTTCTGGTACAGGTTGGTAACCAGCCAGTAGTGCGCGTTCGATTTCCATGGATAAGACTCTGCGTCCGGATACAGGCCACGCTTCCGGCAATACTCGTAAACCATATCAACCAGCTCGCTGGCGTTTGGCAGCCCGGCGGTAACGGATGCTTCTTCCCGGCACCAGGCAACAAACTGCCCGGGTGATGGCAGGAATGGTCGATTCTGCCGACGGGCTACGCGCATTCCTGCGTTAACCTGTTCCATTGTGGTGATCCCGTTTTCCCGGAAAGCCAGCACCCACTGGCGGCGGATTTCGTTCAGTTCGTTCTGGTCCCGGTTAGCCAGGCTCGCCGGGAAAGTTGCCAGTAACTGGCTGAACACACCATTGATGATCTGCGCTACCTGTTGTACCTGCGGCTTTTCGTCGTACTGTTCCGGCATGTTGTTGGCGATCCGACGCATCTGCTCACGGTCAAAGTTAACCATCTGTGCGGCGATGTTTTTCATAGCTCCACCCCGTAAATCCAGTCAGTGTTCGTCAGGTCGAGTTTTGGTTTGCCGGCTGTCACGCCAGCCTGTTGCTTGTTTCGGTTGATTTCGAGCTGGGTCCACTTGTCGCGGAGTTTGGCCGGACTCAGCACGTTACCGGACCAGAAGTTGTCCTGGCATGCCCAGCGGAACAGTACACACATGTCGCGGTGGTTACGTCCGTCACGTTCACGCATCAGGCGGATATCGTTAGCCCACCCTGCAAAATTCGGTTTTCTGGCTGATGGCGCGATGGTCTTCACCATGTCAAACATCCACTCTGCGGCGGTCAGGTCTTCTGCTGTCCCCCACTTGCTGCCGCTCTGAATTGCAGCATCCGGTTTCACCACAGGAAGATCGTTTTCTGGCTGGTCAGAGGATTCGACAGAATTCTCGGACGAAAAAGGTTTTATATTGTCTTTTGTTAGTTTGTCTTTTGTGTTTACCTGATTTGGGTAAACTTTTCTTACCTGATTCAGGTAAATTTACCTCTTTCAGGTAAACTTTATTTTTCTTACCTGATTCGGGTAATGTTGACCATTCACTGACCACATTATTAATGCCTATATTCCGCCCGCTCTGAATCAAAATCCCACGCTTTACCAGAACACTTTTTGCAGCAGAACACTTGTGCGGCAATATCCCGGTTAACTCGGAAAGTTGCTCGTTGCTCACCCAATCCATTTTTTTATTAAAGCCATATGTTTTGCGCATGACAGCCAGGAAGACCAGAAGCTGGTGCTGTGTTAATCCGGCCAGCATCACAGCTTCCAGCAACTCATTAGCAATGCGCGTATAACCATCATCGAGATCTGCCACGCGCGGCTCCTTTTGTGCCACATCCGGCACTGGAAAATTGAATATCTCAGCAGTGTTTGCCATAATTCCTCCCGCAATGAGTGTGTTACGATTTGCACCTGAAAGTCGGTTCTGTTCGCGCAGACCGGCTTTCGCCATTTCTGAACCTGTCATATTGCCCCCAGCATGGTGGTGACCATCGCCATCAATGGACCAGCCAGGTCCGGGTCCACACGAAACATCGACACAATGCCTTCACTCATCTCCTTCAGTTTCTGGTGGCGTGGTGCGTTGAGAATGACAGCCTGTTTTGCCTCACTGAGTTCCTTTTCCATTTCAGCCAGCCGAGCCATGAAGCTATTCTGCTCAACCAAGTGGCCGCGATATTCCAGCGGTAGTACCGCCAGAATTGCCGGGGTCAATTCACGCACGTTATTTCGGTATTTTTCAGAATCGAATTTGTTATCGAGGAAGCGGAACAGCTTCTGGCGTGCACGGCTGACATCATCAGGGAAATCGATGGTGCCGCCGCCCTGTGCTCGATACTCATTCACAATGAGTGCGGCAACGACATCCTGATTATCTTCAGCCGACCAGGCGCGGACGGCATCACGGATTTTTTCGTGGCCTGGCACCTGTTTTGTTTGAGAACGATTTATCACCGCTGTCGGGCTAAATCCGCTAGTCTGTTGGTATGTAAGTGGTTGCATAGTCATTGCCTTATCAGTTAACGCCGCAGTTTAGGCGGCAGAATTACTCGCGTTAAACAATGGTGCGAGGTCGGGACGAATATCTGCTGGTTTAATCTTTCCACCAGTGGCTGAGACAATTTTCATTACATAGCGGGCATCAATTCCGCCACCGTGTAGCCAACGCCAAACAGTGGGTTGGGCTACACCGCATAGATCTGCCAGTCGTTTTTGACTACCTGTAATACTGATTGCGAGTTGAATGGTTTGATTTGTCATTATCAATTCCTATTGGTATTGCAATGAATAGATAATAGCAATGCGTATTAACCCAATCAATAGCAAAACGTGTTTTGACCATCAATACGCAAGCGTATAAATTAAAACTTATGAAAAAAGAAACTCTTGCTGATCGCTTAAACCTAGCGATGGAACAATCTGGAATGTCTCAAGGCGCTCTTGCAAAGGCGTCTGGCGTAGCTCAACCCACAATCTGGAGACTGACAAGCGGCAACGCGCGCGGCTCAACAAAAATTGTTGAAATAGCTAATGCATTAGGTGTTCGAACAGAGTGGCTCTCATCAGGCATAGGCCCGATGAGAAATGACGGTCAACAATCAGGGAAGCCTGCTGTCAACCATTCCAAATACTTCAAGATTGACGTTCTTGATATAGAAGTCAGTGCCGGGCCGGGTGTCATCAATCGTGAGTTTGTAGAAGTTCTACGCTCGGTTGAGTACTCGTTTGACGATGCTCGTCACATGTTCGATGGCAGGAAGGCGGAAAATATCCGCATCATTAACGTGCGTGGTGACAGCATGTCAGGAACGATCGAACCAGGTGATCTGCTGTTCGTTGATATCACGGTTAAATCTTTCGACGGTGATGGCATCTATGCGTTTCTGTACGACGACACCGCCCATGTAAAGCGCCTGCAAATGATGAAGGATAAGCTGCTGGTTATCTCTGATAATAAGAGCTACTCGCCGTGGGACCCGATCGAGAAAGACGAGATGAACCGGGTGTTCATCTTCGGTAAGGTTATTGGGAGCATGCCCCAGACGTACAGGAAACATGGATAATCAGTACTGTGCTGATGAGTCGTTTAGGGGATAGTAAATTTAATTAGAATTAGACGAGAGCGATTTATGGATTGTGACGCTTTACAGGATATAAAAATCTCTCTTAGGTATGACGGAAAAGATGCTTTAAATCATGAAATAGATTTGAACTGCCTAGGAGAATCCCTAAAGGGTTTTTCTAAAGTTCTCTCAACAGCAGCTTCTTTCTCTGTTACACAAAAATATAGTAAATACATTAATTATCAGGAAGTTAAGGTTTACGCACGCGAAGCAAAAGCTAACTGCTTTACTCTTGAAGCAGTTCTTAACTTCGCCACTCAGAACCAGTTGTTCTCGGGGATCGCCGCAACTATACTTGGCGCAATACTACAATATATTTTTGCGAGAAATTCTAACAAGAAAGATGAAATGAAAGCTTTGCAGCAGTCACTTGAAAAGGCCATAGAGGCACTAGGAAACAAGGATGCTGGAACCATTGATAAGTTGATCTCTTTGATTGACCGAATGGCTGTAGAGCTTCGCCCCTCTGTAAGGCAGGCAGTATCACCTATTGGTAATACTTGCGATCAGATAAGTGTTGCAACAAATGTTGACGGCTGCCTTCTAAAAGTTAACGAGAGAGATAAAGCTGAAATTGATAGGCTTGATGATGATGAAGTTCTCGGTCTTCGTGAGTATCGTGCTTTTCTTACAGAATTTGATGCACAAAATATGACAGCTAAAATAATTTTAGATGGTGATGACTCAAAAAAGAGAATCACTGCTGAAATTAGCGATCCAGCTGCAGGAAAGAAGAATAACCCGTATATTAGAGCTCTTAGTGCATATATATCAACCAAAGGTGATCCATCTGCAGTATTCACTATAACCGCAAAGGCTACTGTTAAAAAAGGCCAGATAAACAGGTTATTTATTGTAGATGCGAAATGATTTCCCCGGCCGTCGTGCCGGGTTTTCTTTTGCCTCCCCTCATCACACACCGTTCAAAAAACCACCACAACCCCGCTTCGGTTATCGCTATGCGATGCAAGTCACAAAATTAATTCTTTTTGCTATCAAACATTTAATATCAAAACACATCTAGCAATAGCAATAAGTATTGATATCATCAATAGCAATAGCTATTATCACCATGTCGCAACAACACACCGATACGGCAATCACCTGATTCACCGTTGCGATGACCGCTTAGATCCGCAGCTTGAATTTCAGCAGGCTACGGGGAGTGCGAGGGGTGAAACGGACGCGTGAACGTCGGTGTGACCAGCTGAAATCAACTCGATACTTCATACCTCAGTCGCTTCAACGAGGCGGCTTAGTTATGACACCGGCGGCCATCCACCGCCTGAATACGCGCAGAAGTCTCTATATGTTCAGCAGCCCAGCTTACGGGCAGGAGTTTTTATGGTTCATCAACATTACGGAACGCAGACCGTTAATCGCGGTGCGGTCATGCCAGGAATGCTGGTCAAACACAAAGATGGTACCTGGACTGCATCAGCTAATTTACGCGGACGGCTATATCTGCATCGCGGCATCGAGCGCACTTATACCCGTGATTTACTCGTGGAAGTTTTTCTCGACGGACGCGGTAACGGCCTGAATCACTAATCCCCTTTCCTGTTTTCCTAATCAGCCTGGCATTTCGCGGGCGATATTTTCACAGCCATTTTCAGGAGTTCAGCCATGAACGCTTATTACATTCAGGATCGTCTTGAGGCTCAGAGCTGGGTGCGTCACTACCAGCAGATCGCCCGTGAAGAGAAAGAGGCAGAACTGGCAGACGACCTGGAAAAGGGTCTGCCCCAGCATTTGTTTGAATCGCTCTGCATCGATCATTTACAACGCTGCGGGGCCAGCAAAAAAGCCATTACTCATGCATTTGATGACGATGTTGAGTTTCAGGAGCGCATGGCAGAACACATCCGGTACATGGTTGAAACCATTGCTCACCACCAGGTTGATATTGATTCAGAGGTATAAAACGAATGAGTACTGCACTCGCAACGCTGGCAGGGAAGCTGGCTGAACGTGTCGGCATGGATTCTGTCGACCCACAGGAACTGATCACCACTCTTCGCCAGACGGCATTTAAAGGTGATGCCAGCGATGCGCAGTTCATCGCATTGTTGATCGTCGCCAACCAGTACGGCCTTAATCCGTGGACGAAAGAAATTTACGCCTTCCCTGATAAGCAGAACGGCATCGTTCCGGTGGTGGGCGTTGATGGCTGGTCCCGCATCATCAATGAAAACCAGCAGTTTGATGGCATGGACTTTGAGCAGGACAATGAATCCTGTACATGCCGGATTTACCGCAAGGACCGTAATCATCCGATCTGCGTTACCGAATGGATGGATGAATGCCGCCGCGAACCATTCAAAACTCGCGAAGGCAGAGAAATCACGGGGCCGTGGCAGTCGCATCCCAAACGGATGTTACGGCATAAAGCCATGATTCAGTGTGCCCGTCTGGCCTTCGGATTTGCTGGTATCTATGACAAGGATGAAGCCGAGCGCATTGTCGAAAATACTGCATACACTGCAGAACGTCAGCCAGAACGCGACATCACTCCGGTTAACGATGAAACCATGCAGGAGATTAACACTCTGCTGATCGCCCTGGATAAAACATGGGATGACGACTTATTGCCGCTCTGTTCCCAGATATTTCGCCGCGACATTCGCGCATCGTCAGAACTGACACAGGCCGAAGCAGTGAAAGCTCTTGGATTCCTGAAACAGAAAGCCACTGAGCAGAAGGTGGCAGCATGACACCGGACATTATCCTGCAGCGTACCGGGATCGACGTGAGAGCTGTCGAACAGGGGGATGATGCATGGCACAAATTACGGCTCGGCGTCATCACCGCTTCAGAAGTTCACAACGTGATAGCAAAGCCCCGCTCAGGAAAGAAGTGGCCTGACATGAAAATGTCCTACTTCCACACCCTGCTGGCTGAGGTTTGCACCGGTGTGGCTCCGGAAGTTAATGCTAAGGCGCTGGCCTGGGGAAAACAGTACGAGAACGACGCCAGAACCCTGTTTGAATTCACTTCCGGCGTGAATGTTACTGAATCCCCGATCATCTATCGCGACGAAAGTATGCGCACCGCCTGCTCTCCCGATGGTTTATGCAGTGACGGCAATGGCCTTGAGCTGAAATGCCCGTTTACCTCCCGGGATTTCATGAAGTTCCGGCTCGGTGGTTTCGAGGCCATAAAGTCGGCTTACATGGCCCAGGTGCAGTACAGCATGTGGGTGACGCGAAAAGATGCCTGGTACTTTGCCAACTATGACCCGCGCATGAAGCGTGAAGGCCTGCATTATGTCGTGGTTGAGCGGGATGAAAAGTACATGGCGAATTTTGACGAGATGGTGCCGGAGTTCATCGAAAAAATGGACGAGGCACTGGCTGAAATTGGTTTTGTATTTGGGGAGCAATGGCGATGAAGCATCCTCGCGATAATATCCGGGTAGGCGCGATCACTTTCATCTACTCCGTTACAAAGCGAGGCTGGGTATTTCCCGGCCTTTCTGTTATCAGAAATCCACTGAAAGCACAGCGGCTGGCTGAGGAGATAAATAATAAACGGGGGGCTGTATGACTGATTTCACCGGAAGCAATACTCCTGCCGAACATCGCGACAGCTGGCGCACACCACCAGAGATTTTTGCTGCGCTTAATGCAGAGTTCGTTTTTCAACTTGATGCTGCAGCCAGCGAAAAAAACCGACTATGTCGGCTTTTTATCTCACAGGAGCAGAACACATTAACCACTTCATGGCCTGAAGCAATGGGATATGCCTCTGGTTATGTCTGGTTGAATCCACCATACAGCAATATTTCCCCTTTTGTGAAAAAGGCAGCCACTGAAAACAAATTCAGTAGTGTGGGATGTGTAATGTTATTGCCTGCTGACACATCTGCCGGATGGTTTCATGAAGCGATACAAACCGCCAGTGAGGTCAGATTCATCACGGCAGGACGACTGGCATTTATTAACCCACTCACTGGGAAACCCGTCAGTGGAAATAATAAAGGCTCGATGCTCATTATCTGGCACCCATACCCCCGTACACACTGCCACTTTACGACCGTTGATCGTGGAGAGTTGATGGCGTTCGGCTCAAGGATTCTTGCCCGTCGGGAGGCTGCATGACAACCACGGAATGCATTTTTCTGGCAGCGGGCTTCATATTCTGTGTGCTTATGCTTGCCGACATGGGACTTGTTCAATGACACCTCCGCAGGAAAACGCCCTTCGCAGCATTGCCCGTCAGGCTAATTCTGAAATCAAAAAAGCCAGACAGCAGTTTCCGGATAAAAACGTCGATGACATTTGCCGTAGCGTACTAAAGAAGCACCGCGAAACGGTAACGCTGATGGGATTCACACCGACTCATTTAAGCCTGGCGATCGGCATGTTAAACGGCGTCTTTAAGGAGCGATGAACATGAAAAGCAAAATCATCAGGGAGCTACAGGCTCCTTTTTTATTATTCGCATTCACCCTCAAGCGTATTAACCAACAATTCAGGGATTAATGGAAGATGGCAGACATCATTGATTCAGCATCAGAAATCGAAGAATTACAGCGCAATACAGCAATAAAAATGCGTCGTCTGAACCACCAGGCTATATCTGCCACTCATTGTTGTGAGTGTGGCGACCCCATAGATGAACGAAGACGCCTGGCCGTTCAGGGTTGTCGGACTTGTGCAAGTTGCCAGGAGGAGATCGAACTTAAGAACAAACAATGGGGATTGTGATGGCCTCAAAGCAGCAAATTTCAACATCGTCCAACTGAGGTGTAAAAATGTTCAGAATCATTTTTCCTAACACCTGGTACGTCGACCACCACGGCACTCCCTGCAAAATCCTGCGTTCTACCCACAACAAAGTTCACTACATCCGAAAAGGCAGAACATGTATCGCCAGCATGTTCCGCTTTAATCATGACTTTGAACCTGTGAATAAAGCTGATGCAGATCGGATAGCAGAAGAGATCGAAACGGCAGAACACATTAAGAAGTTACGTGACATGCGTTCAAAAAGCAGAGGTAACCATGGAATCATACAGCCTCACACTCGATGAGGCCTGTCAGTTTCTCAAGATATCCAGACCTACCGCTACCAACTGGATACGAACAGGCCGCCTACAGGCAACACGCAAAGACCCCACTAAACCAAAATCTCCTTACCTCACAACGCGACAAGCCTGCATTGCGGCGCTTCAGTCTCCGCTGCATACTATCAAGGTGAGCGCGGGTGATGGCATAACAGAGGAAAGAAAATGTCACTCTTCCGCAGAGGTGAAATATGGTACGCCAGTTTCACATTGCCGAACGGTAAAAGATTTAAACAGTCTCTTGGAACAAAGGACAAAAGGCAGGCGACAGAGCTCCATGACAAGCTAAAGGCTGAAGCATGGCGGGTCAGCAAACTTGGTGAAATACCTGATATGACGTTCGAGGAGGCGTGTGTCAGGTGGCTCGAAGAGAAAGCACATAAAAAATCACTGGACGATGACAAAAGCCGGATCGGATTCTGGCTTCAACATTTCGCAGGAATGCAACTAAGAGACATTACTGAATCAAAAATTTATTCAGCAATGCAGAAAATGACGAACCGGCGTCATGAGGTAAACTGGAAACTCAGGGCAGAAGCATGCAGAAAAAAAGGGAAACCAGTTCCAGAATACACGCCAAAACCAGCGTCCGTTGCAACGAAGGCAACGCATCTTTCATTTATAAAGGCCCTGCTAAGAGCCGCAGAGCGTGAATGGAAAATGCTGGATAAGGCACCAATTATTAAAGTGCCTCAACCAAAGAATAAACGGATCCGCTGGCTGGAGCCTCATGAAGCACAAAGGCTGATTGATGAATGTCCGGAGCCATTAAAGTCTGTTGTTGAATTTGCACTGGCAACAGGTTTAAGACGCTCGAACATCATCAACCTTGAATGGCAACAAATAGACATGCAGCGCCGGGTGGCATGGATAAACCCGGAAGAGAGTAAATCAAACCGCGCAATTGGCGTTGCGCTGAATGATACTGCATGTCGCGTATTGAAAAAACAAATAGGAAATCATCACCGTTGGGTATTTGTGTATAAGGAAAGCTGTACCAAACCAGACGGAACGAAAGCGCCAACAGTAAGGAAGATGCGGTATGACGCAAACACAGCCTGGAAAGCGGCGCTGAGACGAGCTGGTATTGATGATTTCAGATTTCACGACTTGAGACACACCTGGGCAAGTTGGCTGGTTCAAGCCGGAGTCCCGTTGTCAGTGTTACAGGAAATGGGTGGCTGGGAGTCTATCGAAATGGTTCGTCGATATGCTCACCTCGCGCCTAATCACCTTACCGAACACGCACGGCAAATAGACTCGATTCTGAACCCATCGGTCCCAAATTTGTCCCAGTCAAAAAATAAGGAAGGTACTAATGATGTGTAACTTATTGATTTAAATGGTGCCGATAATAGGAGTCGAACCTACGACCTTCGCATTACGAATGCGCTGCTCTACCAACTGAGCTATATCGGCCCTGAAAGGACATGTTCACGAACGTGAATCACGGTGGACAAGGTTAAAACTAACCGGGCGATGCGTCAATGGCCTTGTGAATCAAATGGCTACTTTTGCATCACCCGATTTTATTTACGCACGAATGGTGTAATCACCAATGCCGATCCACTTGTAGGTGGTCAGTGCTTCCAGCCCCATTGGGCCGCGCGCGTGCAGTTTTTGCGTGCTTACCGCGACTTCCGCGCCCAGACCAAACTGGCCGCCGTCGGTAAAACGCGTAGAGGCGTTAACGTAAACAGCGGAGGAATCCACTTCGTTAACAAAACGCTGGGCGTTGCGCATATCGCGGGTCAGGATCGCATCGGAGTGTTGCGTGCCATGCTCGCGAATATGGGCAATGGCGTCGTCCAGATCGCTGACGATTTTAACGTTCAAATCTAATGACAGAAACTCATCGTCATACTCTTCGGCTTTAACAGCAACCACCTTCGCAGGGCCTGGCTGCAACTGTGCCATTGCGGCAGCATCTGCGTGTAATGTCACGCTGCTTTCCGCCATTTGTTTGCTTAATGCGGGCAGGAAGCTATCGGCGATGTTTTTATTCACCAGCAACGTTTCTACCGTATTACATGTGCTCGGACGCTGAGTTTTCGCGTTGACGATTACTTTCAGGGCTTCAGCGATCTCTGCACTTTCATCAACGTAAATATGGCATACGCCTATACCGCCTGTGATCACCGGGATTGTCGACTGTTCGCGGCATAGCTTATGCAGACCAGCGCCGCCGCGCGGGATCAGCATGTCGATGTATTTATCCATACGCAGCATTTCACTGACCAACGCGCGGTCAGGATTATCAATTGCCTGTACTGCACCTGCCGGTAAACCGCAGGATTTCAGGGCGTCCTGAATCACCGCCACCGTTGCAGCGTTAGTGCGGCAGGTTTCTTTGCCGCCACGCAGGATCACCGCGTTACCCGTTTTCAGGCACAGCGAAGCAACATCGACCGTCACGTTCGGGCGCGCTTCATAAATCACACCAATCACCCCCAGCGGCACGCGACGACGCTCCAGACGCAAGCCGCTGTCCAGCACGCCGCCATCGACTACCTGCCCCACCGGATCGGCGAGGTTACACACCTGGCGCACATCATCGGCAATGCCTTTCAGCCGTGCGGGCGTCAGTGCCAGACGGTCAAGCATCGCTTCGCTGAGGCCATTAGCACGCGCGTCAGCAACATCCTGGGCGTTAGCGTTGAGGATGCTTTCGCTTTGTGCTTCCAGTTCATCAGCAATCTTCTCCAGCACGCGATTTTTTTCGCGGCTGGAGAGTTGCGCTAATTTATACGAGGCTTGCTTCGCGGCAATGCCCATTTGTTCCAGCATCGGCCTGCTCCTTAACGGGTAATCATGTCATCACGGTGAACGGCTACCGGGCCGTATTCATATCCCAGTATTGCATCAATTTCTTGCGAGTGGTGTCCGGCAATGCGGCGCAATGCATCGCTATTATAGCGACTGACGCCGTGGGCAATATCACGACCTTCGAGGTTACAAATGCGGATCACTTCACCACGCGAGAAGTTGCCGGTTACGCTCTTAATGCCTTTCGGCAACAGGGAGCTGCCGCGTTCAAGAATGGCGGCGGTTGCCCCTTCATCTACCGTGATTTCACCCGCCGGTGGCGCACCGAAAATCCAGCGTTTACGGTTTTCAAGCGGAGTCGCCTGGGCATGGAACAGCGTACCGACGGAAATGCCTTCCATCACATCACCAATGACGCCCGGCTTGCTGCCCGCGGCAATAATGGTGTCGATACCCGCACGGCAAGCCACGTCAGCGGCCTGCAATTTAGTGCTCATGCCGCCGGTTCCAAGACCTGAAACGCTGTCACCGGCAATCGCGCGCAGTGCGTCATCAATGCCGTAAACATCTTTAATCAGTTCTGCCTGCGGATTGCTGCGCGGGTCAGCGGTATACAAACCTTTTTGATCGGTCAGCAGCAACAGTTTATCGGCACCCGCCAGAATCGCCGCCAGCGCAGAAAGGTTGTCGTTGTCACCAACTTTAATTTCTGCCGTAGCGACAGCATCGTTCTCATTGATTACTGGAACGATGTTGTTATCGAGCAGTGCACGCAGGGTGTCGCGGGCGTTCAGGAAGCGTTCACGGTCTTCCATATCAGCACGAGTCAGCAGCATCTGCCCGACGTGAATGCCATAAATCGAAAACAGCTGTTCCCACAGTTGAATCAGTCGACTCTGCCCTACCGCCGCCAGCAGTTGTTTTGAGGCAATAGTCGCTGGCAGTTCCGGGTAACCCAGGTGCTCACGTCCGGCGGCAATCGCGCCCGACGTCACAATGACTATCCGATGCCCGGCGGCATGTAACTGCGCGCACTGGCGAACAAGTTCAACGATATGGGCACGGTTCAGGCGGCGCGATCCACCTGTTAGCACACTGGTGCCGAGTTTTACCACCAGCGTCTGGCTGTCACTCATGATTCTCTGCCATTCAATTTTAGGAAAAATGATATCAAACGAACGTTTTAGCAGGACTGTCGTCGGTTGCCAACCATCTGCGAGCAAAGCATAGCGTTTTGTTGCGCGGGATCAGCAAGCGTAACGGCAGTTGTTTACGCTTTTATTACAGATTTAATAAATTAGCACATTTTAAGAATATTATTAAGCTGTAATATATCTTTAACAATCTCAGGTTAAAAACTTTCCTGTTTTCAACGGGACTCTCCCGCTGAATATTCGCGCGTAAATTAAAATCAGGAAAGAAAATGAAAAAGAGCACTCTGGCATTAGTGGTGATGGGTATTGTGGCATCTGCATCCGTACAGGCCGCAGAAGTATATAACAAAGACGGTAATAAACTGGATGTCTATGGCAAAGTTAAAGCCATGCATTATATGAGTGATAATGACAGTAAAGATGGCGACCAGAGTTATATCCGTTTTGGTTTTAAAGGCGAAACACAAATTAACGATCAACTGACTGGTTATGGGCGTTGGGAAGCAGAGTTTGCCGGAAATAAAGCGGAGAGTGATACTGCACAGCAAAAAACGCGACTCGCTTTTGCCGGGTTGAAATATAAAGATTTGGGTTCTTTCGATTATGGTCGTAACCTGGGCGCGTTGTATGACGTGGAAGCCTGGACCGATATGTTCCCGGAATTTGGTGGCGACTCCTCCGCACAGACCGATAACTTTATGACCAAACGCGCCAGCGGGCTGGCGACTTATCGTAACACCGACTTTTTCGGCGTTATCGATGGCTTGAATTTAACCTTGCAATATCAAGGAAAAAACGAAAACCGCGATGTGAAAAAGCAGAATGGCGATGGCTTCGGCACCTCGTTAACCTATGACTTCGGCGGCAGCGATTTCGCCATCAGTGGGGCCTATACCAACTCAGATCGCACCAACGAGCAGAACCTGCAAAGCCGTGGCACAGGCAAGCGTGCAGAAGCATGGGCAACAGGTCTGAAATATGATGCTAATAATATTTATCTGGCAACTTTCTATTCTGAAACGCGCAAAATGACGCCAATCTCTGGCGGCTTTGCCAATAAGACGCAGAACTTTGAAGCGGTCGCACAATATCAATTCGACTTTGGTCTGCGTCCATCACTGGGTTACGTCTTATCGAAAGGGAAAGATATTGAAGGCATCGGCGATGAAGATCTGGTCAATTACATCGATGTCGGTGCTACGTATTATTTCAACAAAAATATGTCAGCGTTTGTTGATTATAAAATCAATCAGCTGGATAGCGATAATAAGCTGAATATCAACAATGATGATATTGTCGCGGTTGGCATGACGTATCAGTTTTAATGAATATTGCCGGATGCGATGCATCCGGCACATTTCATTCACGCCGTTAACTTCACCGGCTCGTCACGAAAATCATCCGCCGGTTCCAGTTTCAGATTCAACGTCACCAACAGTTCACGCAGCTTCTCGTGAAACTCACGCAAGGTATACTCCAGCCGCTCTACCACTTCGGCATCTTTTACCGGAACACTCGTCCAGTCGCCTGCTTTATCGAACAGACCAAACTGATAGCTGTATGTAAAACGGGATTCCTGCGCTTCCAGTTCCATCCACCAGCCCCAGAACTCACGCACTTCCGGCGCGGGTTTCACGTTGACGCATACAGCCAGACAATCGAAAAAGAATCGATTATCTTCGCACTTACCTTCACGAATATACGGGCCAAGTGCGGTAAATTTTTTGATCAATCTGCTTTTCGGGTGTCCACTCGGTAACGTCATTGCGATCTCCTGTTGTGATGCAACTGTTTTACCAAATTGACAAAATTTAGCAAATTTTTAACACAATCGCTTTTCGATCCAGTTGGTGATTTCCTGAAGCGCCTTGTCAAAATTCCGATACACGGGGTTAAGCGGAATATCTAACAATTTACTATCCGCAGATGACGACGTGATTAAGCGTGAATCCTCTTCCGGGCTGAACGGATCGTTCTTCCAGTACCCTGATAACATTGGCGTTGGGCAACGACGTCCCAGCAATCCTTGCACTTTTAATGAATAGCGATTCAGCTCAACACGCAACGCTTCATCAGAAGCATCATGCATTCCCAGTCGGCTCGCCAGAACGTCAAGATACATTTCCGGCACTTGTTGCTGGCACTTAAAATCACTCAGCAAGGTGTGAACCACCGGGCCAAGACAGGCCACCGCTTTCAAACGTGATGCCTCGAGATAAGCCAGGCGTACAGCAACGTTAGCACCGAAACGAAAACCAAAGGCTGCGACGCGCGTGTGATCTACCCATGGAACGTTAGGCAGCGCCTTTAAGACATGTTGGTGCAGCAGGCTGGAATCCTGGGTGAGTTTCCATTTTGAGGAAAAACCGACTGAAGGCATATCAATAGTCAGCATCGCAATGCCGCGCGGTGCAAAATAGCGCTCATAAAGGGAGTAATAGTCGGTTTGCATCGCATCCAGACCACCACACATTAATACTGTCGGGAATGGACCATCACCTTTTGGCATATGCAAAAAGCCAGTGATGGGCGCGCCCCCCGGAACGGTAAACTCCATTTGCCGCATTGTTCCAGGCAGACGTTGCGCAGCTTCTTCATACGCGCGATTTGACAACGCCTGTACCTGTTCAGCCAGATCATCGCCCTTCAAGTGCGGATAGGCGGCAATATTGTACAACGTAGCTGCGTGCAGCCAGTGACGCCCGCTGAGTTTCGGATCTTCTTCCGCACAGGCTTTCTGTTGCCACACCATCGCCTGGGTGGCCCACTCGTAAATCCAGTTGCCGCCACGGTAGCCAATCACCGTATCGTATAAATCATTGTCGGTGCGTTCAGCATCGCTCATCACAATGCGCGCCTGAACGTCGAGGATTTCACGCGGATCAACACCGCGCCAGATCCACATCAGGCGGTTAATCATGCGATACCAATGAGGAATATTTTTGCCATCAAGGGCCGACTGCACCGACGGTTGCGCACCGTGGTTAAAACGGCGGACTAGCGTCGAGGTTTCAGGATGTTTAAAGCGGGGTTTGAACAGGGTTTCGCTCAGGTTAGCCTGTGTCATGGATGCAACCTCCAGGAATACTTACTGGAAGCTATTGTAACCTGCCTGACGTTAAAAAGAACAACGCCCGGCAGTGCCAGGCGTTGAAAAGATTAGCGACCGGAGATTGGCGGGACGAATACGACGCCCATATCCCACGGCTGCTCAATCCAGGTATCTTGTGGGATATCAACCACATAATCATCAACCAGCGGGCGACCAGCCGGTTTCGCGAAGATAGTCACAAAGTGTGCTTTAGGATACATTTCACGAATCGCAACCGCAGTACCACCGGTATCTACCAGGTCATCAATGACGATAAAGCCTTCACCGTCACCTTCTGCGCGTTTCAGTACTTTCAGTTCGCGCTGGTTGTCGTGATCGTAGCTGGAAATACATACGGTATCGACATGACGAATACCCAGTTCACGCGCCAGTAACGCACCCGGTACCAGACCGCCACGGCTTACGGCAATAATGCCTTTCCATTGTTCAGAAGGCATCAGTCGGCTTGCGAGTTTACGTGCATGGATCTGCAACATGTCCCAGGTGACGATGTATTTTTCGCTCATGTGAAGTGTCCCAGCCTGTTTATCTACGGCTTAAAAAGTGTTCGAGGGGAAAATAGGTTGCGCGAGATTATAGAGATCTGGCGCACTAAAAACCAGTATTTCACATAAGTCCGCGTCTTTTTACGCACTGCTACTACCTGTCGCTAGATAAAGTGGTATTCTCAAACATATCTCGCAAGCCTGACTTGTGCTGACAACATTTTCTGCTAACCCTGTGACCTGCAATACTGTTTTGCGGGTGATCGACAAGGAGACTTAACGTGTCTGAACTGTCTCAATTATCTCCACAGCCGCTGTGGGATATTTTTGCAAAAATCTGTTCTATTCCTCACCCGTCCTATCATGAAGAGCAACTCGCTGAATACATTGTAGGTTGGGCAAAAGAAAAAGGTTTCCACGTCGAACGCGATCAAGTGGGGAATATCCTGATTCGTAAACCTGCCACCGCAGGTATGGAAAACCGTAAACCGGTTGTCCTGCAGGCTCACCTCGATATGGTGCCGCAAAAAAACAACGACACCGTGCACGACTTCACCAAAGATCCTATCCAGCCTTATATTGATGGCGAATGGGTTAAAGCGCGCGGCACCACGCTGGGTGCAGATAACGGCATTGGTATGGCGTCTGCGCTGGCGGTTCTGGCTGACGAAAACGTGGTTCACGGCCCGCTGGAAGTGCTGCTTACTATGACCGAAGAAGCCGGTATGGACGGCGCATTCGGTTTACAAAGTAACTGGTTGCAGGCTGACATTTTGATTAACACCGACTCCGAAGAAGAAGGTGAAATCTACATGGGATGTGCGGGAGGTATCGACTTCACCTCCAACCTGCATTTAGATCGTGAAGCGGTTCCAGCTGGCTTTGAAACCTTCAAGTTAACCTTAAAAGGTCTGAAAGGCGGTCACTCCGGCGGTGAAATCCACGTTGGCCTGGGTAACGCGAACAAACTGCTGGTTCGCTTCCTGGCGGGTCATGCAGAAGAACTGGATCTGCGTCTTATCGATTTCAACGGCGGCACACTGCGTAACGCCATCCCGCGTGAAGCCTTTGCGACCATTGCTGTCGCAGCTGATAAAGTCGACGCACTGAAATCTCTGGTGAATACCTATCAGGACATCCTGAAAAACGAACTGGCAGAAAAAGAGAAGAATCTGGCCTTGTTGCTGGACTCTGTAGCGAACGATAAAGCTGCCCTGATTGCGAAATCTCGCGATACCTTTATTCGTCTGCTGAACGCCACCCCGAACGGTGTGATTCGTAACTCCGATGTAGCCAAAGGCGTGGTTGAAACCTCCCTGAACGTCGGTGTGGTGACCATGACCGACAACAACGTAGAAATTCACTGCCTGATCCGTTCTCTGATCGACAGCGGTAAAGACTACGTGGTGAGCATGCTGGATTCGCTGGGTAAACTGGCAGGCGCGAAAACCGAAGCGAAAGGCGCATATCCTGGCTGGCAGCCGGACGCTAATTCTCCGGTGATGCATCTGGTACGTGAAACCTATCAGCGTCTGTTCAACAAGACGCCGAACATCCAGATTATCCATGCGGGCCTGGAATGTGGTCTGTTCAAAAAACCGTATCCGGAAATGGACATGGTTTCTATCGGGCCAACAATCACCGGTCCACACTCTCCGGATGAGCAAGTCCACATCGAAAGCGTTGGCCATTACTGGACACTGCTGACTGAACTGCTGAAAGAAATTCCGGCGAAGTAATAACGATAGCGTCCACGCCTACGGGCGTGGACCGTTCAAGGATGAACAATGATCCCTAAAAATTACACCGTATCTGGTATCCACCTCTCGAAACCTTTTCCTGTTCAACGCCATATTCCATCGATGAAGCCCGTCGGAAACTAACCAGCGCTATTGATGACGACGATGAAATGAAAGGTAAGATTGGTCATGGGCAATTTACTATCTCGCATACGACCTGGTTTTGGGGAAGAAGCCATACAACGACGCTCCGTGGTTCCTGGCTAGAAACTACTTCGGGGGTAGTCCTTGAAGTCGTATATACCAACCTGGCGTTTATGTCGTTATGGTTCACATTAGGTCTGATAATAGGCACATTGTCTGTAATTGCAGGTGTCTTCTCTCTGATATCAGCCTTGATATCATCTCCCCTGCAACAGGCAGCCATTGAAGATGCCTTAATTTTCATTTTTATGTCACCAGAGATGCTTGCGCTGGGAACTATCCTGATGCCCTTCATAACCGCTCATCAGAATCACTTTAATCCAACGTTCGAAAAACTCATTCGGCAGGCATTAAAATAACGACCATTCACCTCAGGAAAGAAGGGCTGAATCGCATGG
The DNA here is from genome assembly GCF_005781075.1 of Escherichia sp. E2562. Lineage (NCBI taxonomy): Bacteria > Pseudomonadati > Pseudomonadota > Gammaproteobacteria > Enterobacterales > Enterobacteriaceae > Escherichia > Escherichia sp. E2562. Next base: position 19,208 of record NZ_VATM01000029.1, read on the forward strand.
CGATTTACATTGAAATAACAAAGCATTATGAAACCTATGAAAAGGTCGCATATTTATATAGCTGCGATCATATTTCTTGGGGGAAATTTCTAATCACCAAAGAAAATCTCGCGCTGGAATCCGTGAAAGAACTTAAGGGTGAAAAACAGAATTTTTATATGTTCAGAGCCTGGGGAAAAGTCAGAAGAACATATTTAACCACGGGAGAATTTCCCCAGGAAACATGTTACGCCGCCTGAAGTCAGAAGAATTTTTTATTCTTCGCGATACCTGCCCATACCAATGTCGCCGCCAGCAGAGCAAACCATAATAATGGCCAATGTGTAGGGTAAAGATGATGATGTCGTTGCCCGTTATCAACCAGATAGCACCAGAAAAGAGCAAAATCGGGCGCAACGTCCCCAACTAAGCCAATAACCATCGTCCAGCGCGCATGACGAGCAATCAGCGGCAAACGTTTCATTAAAGTACAAGTTATTAAATAACCAGCCGGAAGATGACCGATAAACATGACTATTCCTTTCGTTTTGCCCGCCGCTTTCATCTAGAAAACGGCGGGAGACATTCCTCAATTACACAGCGATAAAAACCATCCCTGTAAACGTTCGCCGCGGGTTGCCACGTTCAATCTGGTGATGGAACATTCGCCGCTGCGATTTCAGCGCCGCGCTATTTTCCTGTTGCTGTTGTTCCAGCTTCCAGGCAATCAGCAATCGCGCCAGCCGTTTGTTCGCATGCTGGCTGCGCTCTGACTGAACCTTCACGCTAATACCGGATGCCAGATGCGTGGCGCGCACCGCCGAGTCGGTTTTATTGACATGTTGACCGCCCGGCCCCGACGAACGCAGCGTCTCATAACGGATTGCATCCGATTGTTCCTGCTCATTAGCGGTAAAACGCCCAATGCCCAGAAACCAGTTTTTGCGCCCATGATGAGGCCGATACGGACTCGGACAAATCCACTGAATGGCGGGCGTTATTTTCATTGCAAGCTGGATTTAATGTTGCGGTTTATATCGCATATAAAAATTAGTAAACCACGCTCCCCGGCATTCAACGCGCTGCTGCTTAACTATCTGAAAACCATAACGTTCAAAAAAGGGTTTTGCGGTTATGCTGGCGTCCACCGTAAGTTCGGATTCAGACTTAATCAAAGGTTTTAACAAAGCGCTGGCAACCCCACGGCGGGTGTATTCAGGGTCAACAAATAACATATCGATATAATGTTCAATGCGGGAAATAAAACCAACCGGTTGTGCATTAATGACGGCAACCCGCACTTGTGATTTCGCGAGTTTCTCCTTCCAGCGAGATTCGTCAATCTGCGCCCAAGCGGCAATTTGTTGTGGTGAATAATGCTGACTGGCGGTCATCGTAACCGCTCTAATGAAAATAGCGCATAGTTGCTGAAAATCGCCAGGCTGATAGTCTCTTATTTGTATGTTATTCATAATATAAATTCAAAAACGCATGCGAAACGCTTCTGCCATTTTTCCAATTTTATGCATTTGGTTGTTATCTCGAGCCAGTTTATGAGGTTCAGGTTTCAGAATGGCAATGAGCAACCATGCTTGCTCATCAAACGCACCCTGACAATATACCAAATGCGCTTCGTCATTCGTTCTGCTGAATTGGCGCAACAGTGGCGGAAATGGATTATTCTCATTTGCCAGATGAATATGAGCAACTCGCTCAAATTTGATTAAAGGCCAGGTAAACGAGTCGTCGTAGAGTGCATCGCGACCAAATATATCTGGTAAAACACCGTCACGCTTATAGGAAATAAAATCCGCCGTTAACGCATCAAGTTCCTCTGCAGTAAGTTGCAGGCGAATAAGTTTTGTTTTGAATACCCGCATCCTTATTCCTTAAAGTCATTGAAATCATCATCCGTCATATCATTAAGATATTTTTCAGCGCGGCGTGTAATTTCCTCTAATCTTGCAGCACTCGGACGGAAGCGCGCCTTCACTGGTTTTTTCTCCTCTTGTTCAGCAAGCATGTCCATTAATGCTTCAAATGCGCTGGCACTTAAGAGATATCCTGCGGGGCGATTATTAGAAAGAACCGCAACCGGTTGATCAATAAAGTATTTTGCTGGATTTTTACGTAACTCAGTGATATTGACCGATTTTTCAGCGAGAATTCGATGCATACAGTGATCCCCTCATAATAATGCACACTAGAATATACATAATAGTATACATCATAATCCCAACACCAGTTGTCTTTCCATTTGAGGGTCAAGCAACGTCACATGCAGCCCCACCAGCCGCACACCGCGCCCGCCGCGGCGTTCATCCCAAGTTTTACGCGCGGTGGCGATTAAGTCAGCTTTATTCAGCCGCGGCCAGACGTGCTCCTGAGTGGTTTGCTGAAAATCGTCGAACTTTAATTTCACCCCCTGGCGAGCAATCAGTAAATCAGGTTTTACCTTTGCCAGACGGCGTTCAAGTTCCGGATACAGCCGCTCGATAATCGCTTCACATTCAGACCAGTGATGAATATCTTCCGCCATCGTGCGTTCCACGCCGACGGATTTTCGCAACCGTTCGCTGTTAACGTCGCGCTCGTCAATCCCCTGACTACGCTCCCACAAAATGCGGCCAAATTTGCCAAAGCGTTTAAGCAACGTCACCAAATCACACTTTTGCACATCACCGCAGGTTCGTAGCCCCATCGCTTCCAGCTTTGCTGCCGAGACTTTGCCAACACCGGGAATTTTTGCCAACGGTAAGGTTTGTAAAAATGCCGAAACTTCTGCCGGAGTAATCACAAACTGGCCGTTGGGTTTATTCATGTCGGAGGCGATTTTGGCGAGAAACTTAACTGGCGCAACGCCCGCAGACGCCGTCAGGTGCAGCTCGTTGAAAATCGTCTGGCGGATTTCCTGGGCGATGAGGGTCGCAGAACCGTGGCAATGGACACTATCGGTGACGTCGAGATAGGCTTCATCCAGCGACAGTGGTTCAATGCGCGAAGTGTAACGCGAGAAAATTTCGCGGATATGATTCGAGGCTTCTTTGTAGGCGTCAAAGCGCCCCGGAAGCAAGGTGAGATGCGGGCATAATTTGAGCGCCATCCCTGTCGGCATAGCGCTGCGTACGCCGAATTTACGCGCGGGATAATTGGCGGTGCTGATCACCCCCCGACGTTCGCGGCTGCCGCCAATAGCAATAGGGATATCGCGCAGGGCGGGATTGTCGCGCATCTCCACCGCTGCGAAAAAGCAGTCCATATCCACATGAATGATTTTACGCATTGCTCACCTCTCAACACTGGTAAAGTATACAGTGATTTCAGGGTTTGAGAAATGCGTAAAGATTCAGCATTTAACGCGTTCGCTGCGAAAGCACCTGCTGCTTATCCAGCTTTTGCACCAGCGGCTGCACCACTTTATCCCCATGCTGACCAAAGTATTGATACAGCATATCGGACGCACTTTTGGTCAGCACCATAATCTCAATGCGCCGATTACCCGCGCTTTGCGGATTTTTGGCGTCCAGCAGCATCTGGTCCGCCATTGCGCTCACCTGCATCACTTTATCTTCCGGCATTCCGGCCTCTTCCAGCACCCGACGAGCCGAAAGCGCGCGATCGCCCGAAAGGTTCCAGTTGTTGTAGATATTCTTTTTGTAGGCCATCGCATCGGTATGCCCGGTAATAATAATTTTGTTATCGAGCGAGTCGAACACTGGCGCGAGTTCCACCAGCAGCGTTTTAAAGAACGGCATAATCTTCGCGCTGCCACGTTCAAACATATTGCGGTTCTGGTCATCTTTAATCAGCACGCGCAATCCCTGGGGAACAATCTCCATCTCCAGATTCGCTTCCATATGCGCATCACGGGCAATGGTGTTGATACTGGTTGCCAGCTCGCCAAGCTCAGTGGCGGATTTCTTCTTCAGCAGCGCCGTTTTCTCGTTAACGTCGCGCACTTTTTTCTCCGTCTCTTCCGGCACCGCCACGGTGGCAGTTTTTGGCGGATAAGACGGGTTAATTTTATTTAACGGCGACAGCCCGCCGCCATTGAAAATCGACTGCCCGTGCAGCGCGGCGATAATGCTTTCACGCTCGGATTTACTGACGCTGTTGACAATCAACTTTATCGTCGTCACCAAAGGGGCCGAGCGTATTTCCGAGGTTTCTGCCCGCTTTACTCTGGACGCGATGCCCGGCAAACAGATGGCGATTGACGCCGATCTTAACGCCGGATTGATCAACCAGGCGCAGGCGCAAACCCGGCGTAAAGATGTTGCCAGCGAGGCCGATTTCTACGGCGCAATGGACGGGGCATCGAAGTTTGTGCGCGGGGACGCCATCGCCGGGATGATGATTCTGGCGATCAACCTGATCGGCGGTGTCTGCATCGGGATCTTCAAATACAACCTGAGCGCCGATGCCGCCTTCCAGCAGTATGTACTGATGACCATCGGCGACGGGCTGGTGGCGCAGATCCCTTCCCTGCTGCTCTCCACCGCGGCGGCGATTATCGTCACCCGCGTCAGCGACAACGGCGATATCGCCCATGACGTGCGCCACCAGCTGCTGGCAAGCCCGTCGGTGCTCTACACCGCCACCGGGATTATGTTTGTGCTGGCGGTGGTGCCGGGGATGCCGCACCTGCCGTTTTTGCTGTTCAGCGCTCTGCTGGGCTTTACCGGCTGGCGAATGAGCAAACGCCCGCAGGCGGCGGAGGCGGAAGAGAAAAGCCTCGAAACGCTGACCCGCACCATCACCGAAACCAGCGAGCAACAGGTCAGTTGGGAAACCATTCCGCTGATCGAGCCCATCAGTTTAAGCCTCGGTTACAAACTGGTGGCGCTGGTGGATAAAGCGCAGGGCAACCCGCTCACCCAGCGGATTCGCGGCGTGCGGCAGGTGATTTCCGACGGCAACGGCGTGCTGCTGCCGGAGATCCGCATTCGGGAAAATTTCCGCCTCAAGCCCAGTCAGTACGCCATTTTCATCAACGGCATAAAGGCCGATGAAGCGGATATTCCGGCGGATAAACTGATGGCCCTGCCCTCCAGCGAAACCTACGGCGAGATTGACGGCGTGCTGGGGAACGACCCGGCGTACGGGATGCCGGTCACCTGGATCCAGCCCACGCAGAAAGCGAAGGCGCTGAATATGGGGTATCAGGTGATCGACAGCGCCAGCGTGATTGCTACCCATGTGAATAAGATTGTGCGCAGCTATATTCCTGATTTGTTTAACTATGACGACATCACGCAGTTGCATAACCGTTTGTCGTCGATGGCACCGCGCCTGGCGGAAGATTTGAGCGCGGCGCTGAATTACAGCCAGTTGCTGAAAGTGTACCGGGCGCTGCTGACCGAAGGCGTTTCCCTGCGCGATATTGTCACCATCGCCACCGTGCTGGTCGCCAGTAGCACAGTGACCAAAGATCATATTCTGCTGGCAGCTGATGTGCGCCTGGCGCTGCGGCGCAGCATTACTCATCCGTTCGTTCGCAAGCAGGAGCTGACGGTGTATACGCTGAATAATGAGCTGGAAAATCTGCTGACCAACGTGGTGAATCAGGCGCAACAGGGCGGCAAAGTGATGCTCGACAGCGTGCCGGTCGACCCGAATATGCTCAACCAGTTCCAGAGCACGATGCCGCAGGTAAAAGAGCAGATGAAAGCGGCGGGGAAAGACCCGGTACTGTTGGTGCCGCCGCAGTTGCGTCCTTTGCTGGCGCGCTATGCAAGGTTGTTTGCGCCGGGGCTGCATGTGCTGTCGTATAACGAAGTGCCGGATGAGCTGGAGTTGAAGATTATGGGAGCGTTGAGTTGATTGGGGATTCTTTTCCATGCTTTGCACCATCTGACACCATTGATTGACGTCACACTGCAAACAGATTACGATGACACCATACAATGACGTCATGGATTGATAGTATGATTAAGGTCAGCGCGCTAGGCTCTCGTCATAGAAAAACATTCGACGATGTAATGACGGAGCCGCCAAAATCTGGAATTAAATGGGATGATGTTGTTGCACTCATTAAAGCGGTGGGTGGAACAATAAAAAATAACAATGGTTCCAGAAGGAAATTTCAGATTGGTACGACCAAATTCAGTACTCATGAGCCACATCCAAAGAATGTGATGGATAAAGGCGCAGTAACAGGTCTTAAGGAGTGGTTTGTTAACTGTGTAGGGGTAGATTATGAATAAAGCATCAAACATTATCACCATTAAAGGTCAACCGGCTGCAGTAACATTTGAAGCTGATATCAACGCATTTCGCGGCAAATTCCTCAATGTAAATGGTTATTGCGACTTTGTGGCGACAAGCATTGAGGCATTGTACCGGGAAGGTGAAAGTGCGCTGGATGAGTGGATGGCGGATTGTGAAGAGGACGGCATTGCCCCTTTTCGTGAAGAAGAAGAGCAAAAACGCCTGACGCTTCGTGTTCCTCATCACATCGATTCACGGCTGACCATTGTCGCCAGACAACATTCCATTTCAAAAAATCAGCTTATTGTTGATGTATTAGAACGTGAGTTTTCATCCCAGATGTAAACAGGTCGGATGCCATATGGCATCCGATTTTTTGCCTGATCGTCAGTATTCTCCATTTACAAAATCGTCTCTTCCGTCAAAATCCGCCGCGCGCCCAAAAAATGGTTCTGCCAGAAAGGTTCGGCTAACCGGCTTACCCGAATGGTTTCGCCGGTACGTGGCGACTCGATAAATTGCCCATCGCCCAAATACACGCCCATATGATCGGTTATCTCGCGGCTGTGGATATGGAAAAACAGCAAATCTCCCCGGCGCAGGTCGTTGTTCGCCACAATCGTTGCCCGATGGTAGTGATACATCTCATTGGCCGTGCGCGGGAGCTTCGCCTCAAGGATCTTGTTGTAGGCATAAAAAACCAACCCGCTACAGTCGAAGCCTTGATCGGGCCGCGTGCCGCCCCAGACATAAGGCTTGCCAAGCTGCTGCTCCAGGCGGTGAATCGCCACTTCGGTGATGTTATGCAGGTGATCGCTGCTTAAAAAGTGGTTGTTTTCCGCCAGCGACTGCCAGCGTCGGTCGCTCAGCTTCAGCGGGCCTGGGAACCATTCTGGATGCTGTTTTATCTGCTCCCGGTTGTGCTGGCGTAGCGCCCTTCTGCTTTCGGCATTGCCTTCCACAATGTAGCTCGCCTGTTTTTTCAGATGGGTTTGGTAGTGTTTTAATAAACGCGCACGGTTTTGCATCCGCTGGTGGGCGGCGTAGCTGAAAGAGATATGTGATGTGGTGGCGCTGGCAAGTAAAGGAAGCAAAAGGGACAAAGAAAACACGCCCAGGCGCAGCAATCTGTCGTGAGAGAACAAATACATGGAGGATATAAACCGGCTGAATGAAGATGAGAATATTAGAGGAAAGGAAGGAGAGGCGGGATTATTAATTGCTTATTTGCATATTACTATCGAGGTTTCATAACCTTAGGAAATAAGAAATAAACCGCTTTACATGCGCTTTTCGGACTTTTGAAAATCGCCACTTATGCTAAATTTGTAAACCCAGCGCCGACAGACTTGCGTAAAACTCTTTTGGTGATAATGTGAGCCTTCCAAATCCAGACTATTCCGATTTGGGATCTATTTTGCCGTCCTGGCGTGTGTAACCGTTTTATCAAGGAATAAGCAGTATGCGTAAAATCGCATTAATTCTTGCGATGTTGTTGATCCCGTGCGTTTCATTCGCCGGTTTGCTGGGCAGCAGTAGCTCTACCACGCCAGTGAGCAAAGAGTATAAGCAGCAGTTGATGGGATCCCCTGTCTACATCCAGATCTTCAAGGAAGAACGTACGCTCGATCTCTACGTCAAAATGGGCGAGCAATATCAACTGCTCGACAGTTATAAAATCTGTAAATATTCCGGCGGGTTAGGACCCAAACAGCGTCAGGGCGATTTTAAAAGTCCGGAAGGGTTTTATAGCGTTCAGCGTAATCAGTTAAAACCTGACAGCCGTTACTACAAAGCGATTAATATTGGTTTCCCCAATGCCTATGACCGTGCGCATGGTTATGAAGGGAAATACCTGATGATCCACGGCGATTGTGTTTCCATCGGCTGCTACGCAATGACCAATCAGGGTATTGATGAGATCTTCCAGTTCGTTACTGGCGCGCTGGTATTTGGTCAGCCGAGCGTGCAGGTGAGTATTTACCCGTTCCGCATGACCGACGCTAATATGAAGCGCCATAAATATTCCAACTTTAAGGACTTCTGGGAGCAACTGAAGCCAGGCTATGACTACTTTGAACAGACCCGTAAGCCACCGACCGTTTCTGTGGTCAATGGTCGTTACGTGGTCAGCAAGCCGTTGAGCCACGAAGTGGTGCAACCACAGCTGGCATCAAACTACACGCTCCCCGAGGCAAAATAAGCGCCATTCGCCTGGCATAATCTTTTGCCAGGTTTCATTGCCCGTCAGCGGCTGTGTCGCAATCACCGTGACCACATCATTCGGTGTGGTCTGCGAGCTGAAGTCGATTTCCACATCCTGATCCAGCAACGTTGCCACGCCAAACGGCGCGCGGCGGGTGATCCAGTGTAAATTAGTCGAGCAATACGCCATTACATAGCGCCCATCCGAAAGCAGCATGTTGAAAACGCCCTTCTGCCGCAGTTCGTCCGCCAGTGAGGCGATATATTTAAACACTGCTGCCATGTTGCCCGGCGTGCGCGGGTAACGCTGCGTTAATTTATGCAGCAGCCAGCAGAAGGCTTTTTCGCTGTCGGTTTCACCTACTGGGCGGAAGTTGCCAGTTTCCAGTGATTTGTAGCCCGTCAGTTGCCCGTTATGGGCATAAGTCCAGTTGCGTCCCCATAACTCGCGGGTAAACGGGTGAGTATTTTCCAGTGCCACCTCGCCCCGATTGGCCTGGCGAATATGAGCCACAACCGAACAGGATTTTATCGGATAGTCCTGGACCAGTTTGGCGATGGGGGAATTAAAGCTGGGTTGTGGATCTTTAAATGTGCGACAGCCTTTACCTTCGTAAAAGGTGATGCCCCAGCCATCTTTATGTGGCCCGGTTCCACCACCACGCTGCACAAGCCCGGAGAAACTAAAGCAGATATCGGTAGGGACGTTGGCGCTCATCCCGAGCAATTCGCACATCGGTAACCTCCACAACAGCGGGAGCGCATGGCCCCCGGCGAAGATTGATTTAAGAATTTTCAGGTCGGATGCGGCGTAAACGCCTTATCCGGCCTACGCCAGACTTACTTAACCATCTCTTTTTCAATCAACTGGATCAGGATATGGATCACTTTAATGTGGATCTCCTGAATGCGGTCGGCATAACCAAAGTGCGGAACGCGAATTTCGATATCCGCTGTGCCAGCCATTTTACCGCCGTCTTTACCGGTCAGGGTGATCACTTTCATCCCCTTCTCACGCGCCGCCGCAATCGCTTTGATCACGTTTGCTGAGTTACCGGAGGTGGAGATCCCCAGCAGCACATCGCCTTCGCGTCCTACGGCTTCAACGTAGCGGGAGAAAATATCGTTGAAACCAAAATCGTTGCCAACACAGGTGATGTGGCTGACATCTGAAATGGCAATCGCCGGATAGCCCGGACGGTTTTCACGGTAGCGACCGGTCAACTCTTCTGCAAAGTGCATGGCGTCGCAATGGGAGCCGCCGTTGCCACAGGAAAGCACCTTGCCACCGGCTTTAAAGCTGTCTGCTAACAGGACCGCCGCGCGCTGAATGGCGTGAATATTGGCGTCATCTTTTAAAAAGTTAGCCAGCGTTTCCGCCGCTTCGTTCAGTTCGTTACGAATAAGATCCTGGTACATGAGGATATCCTTCAGCATAAATGAATTAGACAAAATGCAGTGTACCGGATACCACCAAAAGCGAGAAGACCAGCGCGGTGGAATGACCAGGACTTTTTGACCCAAAGTGCGGATAAAAACAGCAACAATGTGAGCTTCGTTGTAATTATATTGTAAACGCATTGCTAAATAATTTTACATCTACTACAACCATATCATCACAAGTGGTCGGACCTCCTACAAGTAAGGGGCTTTTCGTTATGATGATTTTGAGTATTCTCGCTACGGTTGTCCTGCTCGGCGCGTTGTTCTATCACCGCGTGAGCTTATTTATCAGCAGTCTGATTTTGCTCGCCTGGACAGCCGCCCTCGGCGTTGCTGGTCTGTGGTCGGCGTGGGTACTGGTGCCTCTGGCCATTATCCTTGTGCCGTTTAACTTTGCGCCTATGCGTAAGTCGATGATTTCCGCGCCGGTATTTCGCGGTTTCCGTAAAGTGATGCCGCCGATGTCGCGCACTGAGAAAGAAGCGATCGACGCAGGCACCACCTGGTGGGAGGGCGATTTGTTCCAGGGCAAGCCGGACTGGAAAAAGCTGCACAACTATCCACAGCCGCGCCTGACCGCCGAAGAGCAAGCGTTTCTCGACGGCCCGGTAGAAGAAGCCTGCCGGATGGCGAATGATTTCCAGATCACCCATGAACTGGCTGATCTGCCGCCGGAGTTGTGGGCGTACCTTAAAGAGCATCGCTTCTTCGCGATGATCATCAAAAAAGAGTACGGCGGACTGGAGTTCTCAGCTTATGCCCAGTCTCGCGTGCTGCAAAAACTCTCCGGCGTGAGCGGGATCCTGGCGATTACCGTCGGCGTGCCGAACTCATTAGGCCCGGGCGAGCTGCTGCAACATTACGGCACTGACGAGCAGAAAAATCACTATCTGCCGCGTCTGGCGCGTGGTCAGGAGATCCCTTGCTTTGCACTGACCAGCCCGGAAGCGGGTTCCGATGCGGGCGCGATTCCGGACACCGGGATTGTCTGCATGGGCGAGTGGCAGGGCCAGCAGGTGCTGGGGATGCGTCTGACCTGGAACAAACGCTACATTACGCTGGCACCGATTGCGACCGTGCTTGGTCTGGCGTTTAAACTCTCCGACCCGGAAAAACTGCTGGGTGGCGCAGAAGATTTAGGTATTACCTGTGCGCTGATCCCGACCACCACGCCGGGCGTGGAAATTGGTCGTCGCCACTTCCCGCTGAACGTACCGTTCCAGAACGGACCGACGCGCGGTAAAGATGTCTTCGTGCCGATCGACTACATCATCGGCGGGCCGAAAATGGCCGGGCAAGGCTGGCGGATGCTGGTGGAGTGTCTCTCGGTAGGCCGCGGCATCACCCTGCCTTCCAACTCAACCGGCGGCGTGAAATCAGTAGCGCTGGCAACGGGCGCGTATGCGCACATTCGTCGTCAGTTCAAAATCTCTATTGGTAAGATGGAAGGGATTGAAGAGCCGCTGGCGCGTATTGCAGGAAACGCCTACGTGATGGACGCTGCGGCGTCGCTGATTACCTACGGCATTATGCTCGGTGAAAAACCCGCCGTACTGTCGGCCATTGTTAAGTATCACTGTACCCACCGCGGGCAGCAGTCGATTATTGATGCGATGGATATTACCGGCGGTAAAGGCATTATGCTCGGGCAAAGCAACTTCCTGGCGCGTGCTTACCAGGGCGCACCGATTGCCATCACCGTTGAAGGGGCTAACATTCTGACCCGCAGCATGATGATCTTCGGTCAGGGGGCGATTCGTTGCCATCCGTACGTGCTGGAAGAGATGGAAGCAGCGAAGAACAATGACGTTAACGCGTTCGATAAACTGCTGTTCAAACATATCGGTCACGTCGGTAGCAACAAAGTTCGCAGCTTCTGGCTGGGCCTGACGCGCGGTTTAACCAGCAGCACGCCAACCGGCGATGCCACTAAACGCTACTATCAACACCTGAACCGCCTGAGCGCCAACCTCGCCCTGCTTTCTGATGTCTCGATGGCGGTGCTGGGTGGCAGCCTGAAACGTCGCGAGCGCATCTCGGCCCGTCTGGGTGATATTTTAAGCCAGCTCTACCTCGCCTCTGCCGTTCTGAAGCGTTATGACGACGAAGGCCGTAATGAAGCCGACCTGCCGCTGGTGCACTGGGGCGTACAAGATGCGCTGTATCAGGCTGAACAGGCGATGGATGATTTACTGCAAAACTTCCCGAACCGCGTGGTTGCCGGGCTGCTGAATGTGGTGATCTTCCCGACCGGACGTCATTATCTGGCACCTTCTGACAAGCTGGATCATAAGGTGGCGAAGATTTTACAAGTGCCGAACGCCACCCGTTCCCGCATTGGGCGCGGTCAGTACCTGACGCCGAGCGAGCATAACCCGGTTGGCTTGCTGGAAGAGGCGCTGGTGGATGTGATTGCCGCCGACCCGATTCATCAGCGGATCTGTAAAGAGCTGGGTAAAAATCTGCCGTTTACCCGTCTGGATGAACTGGCGCACAACGCGCTGGCGAAGGGGCTGATTGATAAAGATGAAGCCGCTATTCTGGTGAAAGCTGAAGAAAGCCGTCTGCGTAGTATTAACGTTGATGACTTTGATCCGGAAGAGCTGGCGACGAAGCCGGTAAAGTTGCCGGAGAAAGTGCGGAAAGTTGAAGCCGCGTAATTGAATAACGGAGCCGAAAGGCTCCGTTTCTTTATCCGCTAATTATTTAAAATTAAAGCCATCCGGATGGTTTTCCAGGCTGCCGGTCAACGCCGCGAACAGCACCGTTTTACCATCAATCGAAAGCGCATCGTTCACATTCAGCCAGGTGAGTTTCTCTTGCGACGTTTTCTCATCAATAGTCGAGAACAGCCCCGTCATCTGATTAGATTTCTCGGACCACATCACAGCGATACGTTGCGAGCCACAGTCATGCGGTTTGCACGCGCTCATCACCTGATACGTCTCATCTCCCAATGTCACGGTTTGTGCGGGAGTATAAGTACCGCCTTTCACCACCCAGGCAGGCAGCTTATGCCCTTGCACCATCTGATTAAACGCAGCTTTGGTGGTTTCGCCCTTTGCCAGGCTGCTAATAGTTAAATCATCCTGCGCCATTGCACTGGTGGCGATGACCAGAGCGGCGACTGTCGTTATTGCCTTAAACATCATTCCTCCCGAGCTTATCCTGCCCATGTTATTAACCTCCTAAAGCCTGGCGATAACACGATAATTTGCAAATCAGATATTTCCAATATCAGCATTTGTTATCAATTTATTCCGCAGTAAGGTAATAGCCTGATAAGGTGTTAAAGTTATAAAACCCTTCGCATAAAGGAGTTGTACACCGTGCCTGGTTTGAAGATTACGCTTTTGCAGCAACCGTTGGTGTGGATGGATGGTCCTGCCAACCTGCGCCATTTTGATCGTCAACTGGAAGGTATTACCGGGCGCGATGTGATCGTTCTACCGGAGATGTTTACCAGCGGCTTTGCCATGGAAGCGGCAGCTTCGTCGCTAGCACAAGATGACGTAGTGAACTGGATGACAGCCAAAGCGCAGCAGTGCAATGCGCTGATTGCAGGCAGTGTTGCATTACAAACGGAGTCTGGTTCGGTTAATCGATTTTTGCTGGTTGAGCCTGACGGCAAGGTACATTTTTATGACAAGCGTCATCTGTTCCGAATGGCAGATGAGCATCTGCATTATAAAGCGGGCAATGCGCGAGTGATGGTGGAATGGCGCGGCTGGCGTATTTTACCGCTGGTGTGCTACGACTTACGTTTTCCGGTGTGGTCGCGCAATCTCAACGATTACGACCTCGCCATCTACGTTGCCAACTGGCCTGCACCGCGCTCTCTGCACTGGCAGGCATTGCTGACAGCCCGCGCGATTGAGAATCAGGCGTATGTGGCGGGATGTAATCGCGTCGGCAGCGATGGCAACGGCTGCCATTATCGCGGTGACAGTCGGGTGATTAATCCACAAGGCGAGATTATCGCTACTGCCGACGCGCATCAGGCAACGCGCATTGATGCGGAGCTGTCGATGGCTGTGTTAAGGGAATATAGAGAAAAGTTTCCGGCATGGCGGGATGCGGATGAGTTTAGGTTGTGGTGAGTGGGGGTTGTGTTTAGGGCCGGGGAGAGTCGGGGTAAGATTATGAAAGCCCCTGCAAGCAGCTAACTGAGGTAGTTAATGATGGCTGAACACGATATTACGCCAGAAGTCACCATTTCCAAAACACAGCGCCGCTATAAAGTCGGCTATGTCAGAGCCCGCCACATAAACAGCAAAACCTACATGACCACGTACTACTCACGACACCCCAGCCTGAACCTCAAGGGCGACTGGCTGAAAGAGGCCGGATTTGATACCGGACGGGGTGTCACGGTGAAGATTTCGGAGGGATGCCTGACCATCATCGCTGACAGTGACGAGGTGCAGGAGCTGCGGGAGGAACTGTATCAGGTTAAACAGGCTGTTAAGGGGATGCGTGACGGGATGTTTAGTGTGCTGAACGAGAGTTAAATAATAAAAAGCCGGGAAGATTTAATTTTTTCCCGGTTTTTTTATCTCATATATGACCAAACAAAATTCAAATTGAGGTTATTTCTTTGCCATTTTTATCGAATACCTGAGCATTTTCAATAATATTTTTATATTCAATATACTCATTGCCTTCTGATTGCCAATTAATTCCTTTATATTCCCACATAACAATCAACCCTAATAATTCCTCTGGATTTGTAGCTCGAAAAAATTGATTATCTCTCTTAGCATACCACTCGTAAGCACAATCAAATTCATCATCAGACATAATCTGAATGGATAATGTAACAGTATAACCTTTTAACCTGATTACACTAACACAAGGAGAAGATGTATTACCTGAGACACCTATATTAACATCACTCATAGCTCCTCCGTTTATAAATAAACTGTCTCACCCACATGGCCTAACATTATCCCCAGGAATCTGCCCATGAACTAATACTTCATTATTTCTACTCATATTTTGAAGTATATTATTTACATTCCTTCTGATGCTTTTATCGGATGATGATTTAAGTATCCCCTTCACTTTTTCTTGTGTTAGTACGGAAATATAACCTGCCTTTTCTAATTCAGCAAGATCAGCGACAGAAACTTTAACCACTTTATTGGAGAAGAAATCTGCTCCTCGTGAACTGGGTGAAGATTTATTTTTAGTACTAAAAGACGTTAAACGCCCATCACCTTTTTCTTCAATATGATTCACAATATCTTCTGCTGATATTATTCCTTCTTTCGGAAGTCCAATTGAGCCTCCGCTATAATTACCATCGCCTCTAAATACATTATTGGTATCTATTCCAGGAATTGCACTTAACCCCAGAGGATCAATATATGACAGCGGATTAGGCGCGTAAGCATAGAGGTTTATTCCACCCGCCAGCCCTATCGGGTCCTGGCTGATAAACCGCCCGCACTCCGGCGCATAATATCTGAACAGATTGTAATGCAGTCCTGTTTCTTCGTCAAAGTACTGCCCCGGCAGTCGCAGCGGCTGTTCAAAGTACGCCCCGCTGTTGCTGATGTCGCCCCGGTTTTCACCAAATCCCGCCTGGTAGCCTGCCCACACCAGCGTCCCGTCCGCTGTGGTCACCTCCTGCACCGTTCCCGTCAGGTCCGTGTGGTAATACCAGATTTTCCGGCTCTCTCCGCGCCCGGTGATGGCCGCCACCGGCGTGTACGGCTGTTCCGCGTCGTACAGGTATGTCCGCTTCCCCTGCCACGTTGTCTCCTGCAACAGCCGGAACCCTTCCCACACAAACGTCGTCCGGCTTCGTTCTCCCCGGTCGGCATGGAGATTGCTGGTCGCCTTGCTGATGCGCCTGCCCAGCGCATCGTACTGATACCACGTCTCGCTGTTGCTGCTGATGACTCGCGTTAACTGGCCCTGTGCGTTCCACTCCAGTTGCTGGTCCCTGCGTTCTGTCAGTTCGCCCCATTCGTTATAGCGGTAACGGTCACGCCCGTAGCCCGGCAGGCGGTTATCCGGCACCGCTCCCTGATACTCGTCCGTCAGCAGGTTGCCCGCTTTGTCGTAATAATAATGGTCATGGTCGTACATCTGTCCCGTGCGGCTGGTCAGCCAGCCGCTGCGGTCATAGCTGAACACCAGGCAACCGCGCAGTTTGTCATTGATGCCGCCAACTTCACCGTCCGCATTCCAGATATAGTCCCGCGCCGTCACGCTGTCGTTCTGCGCCGGGGGGTTACCGGTCTGCTGCGGATTCTGGCTGCCGCCCGGCAGGCTGCGCTGCCAGCTTAACCGGTTGTCGGCGTTGTAGCCGCTGAACGTCGCCAGTTTCCCCTGCGTGCGCATCACCTGACGGTGCAGGCTGTCACGCTCATATTCACTGACCGTGATACCGTCCAGTGCCGTCTGGAGCAGATGCCCGCTGCCGTAGTAAAGATGGCTGAGATGCTGCCCGCCCGGCAGGGTAATGTCGGTGGGATTGCCCAGCGCGTCACGCCGGTACTTTATGCTGCCGTGCACGCTGTGCTCTGCCGTCAGCCACCCGCTGCGGTCATAATCAAAGCGCACCCTGTCCGCCTGCATGTGGTGCAGCCGTTCCCCTTCTTCCGTCGGGGTGAGCGTCACTTCCGTTATCTGGTCAAGACGGTTGTAGCTGAAGGTCCGTGTACTGTGCTGCGTGTCACTGCGCAGCAGGCGGCCCAGCACATCACGCTCCTGCCGCTCATTAAGCATCCCGCCTTCTGTACCCTGCGTCTGGATGATGACCGGATACCCGCCCGCATTCAGCACAAACATCCGTATCAGGCCGTCCGGGCGCTGTTCTCCCGTCAGCCGTCCGTCGCCGTCGTAGCTGAACCGGTAAAGCGCCCCGTTGCCGTTGCTCAGGCTGGCAATCCATCCCTCCGCGGTATAATGCCAGCGCGTCTCCCGTTTCTCTTCATCCGTATGGAGCGCCAGCAGCCCGCGCGGCGTATACTGCCAGGACTGTACGCTGCCCGTGATGCGACGGTGGCTGCTCAGTAACCCCAGCGCGTTCCAGGTGTAACGGTCCTGCTGTTTACCGGGGTGGCTGACCGTCTCCGGCAGCCCCAGACGGTTATAGCTGATGCGTACCGTTTTCCCTTCCGCGTCCGTCACCGCCGTCAGATTGCCGTCTTCATCGTATTCATAACCCGTGGCGCGCCCCGAACAGTCGGTGTAACGCGTCAGTTGACCGCGCGCATCGCGCGCCAGCGCAACCTCGCCGCCCCGCGCATCCGTGCGGCTGACCGCCAGCCCCTGTTCATCATACCCGTAGCGCGTGACGCGTCCTTCCGGGTCTGTCTCCCGTATCACCTGACCGTGTTCGTTGTAATCCGCCTTCCATACGTGGTCGTCATCCAGTGCCCGGCGCGTGATTTCAGCAAAACTGCCGTTCCACTGCGTCTGTGTCACCCGCCCTGCCGCGTCCGTCTCTTTCACCACCCGGCTCAGGGTATCGTATTCCAGCGTTACCCTGCGTTCGCCGGGGAGTTCCACCTCTACGGGAAAATGGTTTTCGTTGTACCTGAAGCGGTACATTCCGCCGCCCGGCGTCCGGTGAGCAGTCACATACGTATCTTCATCAAACCACCACTGCCACTTCTGCTCCGGCCTGCCAGTTACCACCGTCTGCCCACCAGCAAAATCATAGTGGAACCGGTAATCCTCACCGTCGCTGGTTGAGTGCTCCACCCCCCTGGGAACCCCCTCAATCTCTTCCCAGCGGTAGGTACAGGTAAAGCCCGTCGCGTTGCGGTGCTCTGTCATCAGGCCATTTTCATAGGCAAACTGGCGTACCGTCACACCGGCCCCGTTCACCACGCCAGTCAGTTGCCCGTTATCGTCGTAGCGATATTCCACCAGGTTACCGGGACGCCCGCCTTTCACCAGTTCAATATGCGAAAGTCTTTCCCCTGCCGGCGTCATTGTGCGGTGCAGTAACAGATGGTGCCCGCTGCTGGAAGCCACCCGCACCAGCCTGCCGTTCTCACGCCCGAAAGCAATTCGCTGCCGGTACGGTGTCTCCATAAAAAGTAATGGCGCGACGCCGTGGTCATCAAACTCATCAAACACGTAGTAGCTGCGGTCGGTGTAATGCAGCACATAGCGTCCGTCATGCAGGCGGCTAAGGTAAAACTGCTCTTCGGGGTCAAATATCTGGTGACCCGGTGTCAGCATCGCTTTCGGATAACTTAACTCCCGACCTTGTCCGCCAATCAGAGTGATATGTTCCTCATCAGCTCGCAGGGTTATTTCCCAGTTCAGCCGCCATCCTCTGCCCAGCAATCCTTCAGTTTCCAGGTGGCTGGCATAAAAGCGCGAACAGGTAACAGGCAGACGACCCGGCAGGGTGAAATCCGTTTCCGGCAGCAGAATTTTTTGCCCTGTAGTGACATCCACCGGGTTACTGAACAACCCCATAGCGACCTCGGAAACGGCCATCCCGGTAATTTCGCCGCCAATAAATTTGGCCGCGCATTTTGTGCCAAATTTCGACCCCATCTTTGCCGCCTGGCGTGCGGCTCCGGCAAGTCCGCCAAGCATTCCGGCGACCACATACAGCACATCCACCACCTGACGCAGCCAGTCAGGGATTTCCGGGCTGATTTCCAGTACCGTTTGTGTACCACCGCCGAGAAAGACATTGGGGGAGCCGTCCTCAATCACTGCATCACACTCAGTGTGGTCATCCTTGCGGGCAGCTGGCTGGCTGTTGATGTAGATGTTGCCGGAACCCTGGGCAATGCGGATTTCCGGGGAATGGTCTTCGCATATCACCGTACTCAGTACGGCGCGGGCGGCCGGGCGACTGTTGGTGCTGACATTATCAGAACCGGTCAGAATTTTTCCCACTGTGGAATGTATCGAGCGCCCGATGGCTTCTCCCAATTGCAGGACTCCGGAAGCTATCTGATCAGCCAGAAAACTCAAAATCAGCCCAGCCAAAAAGCCGCAGGTAACAAAAGCAAAGCTGGCGACGGCAATAATGGCGATACCTATGATGGCCCCTATCAAAAACCCGGCAAGGGCGCTGGTGTGGTAGATGGGATCATCCACCCGTGCGGCTTCATACATGACAAAACCTCCCTGTTTTTTTAGCTTTTAGCAGGCTGAAAACTGGTCAACCATGCAGTCCATAGCTGGTCGGTGTGCTCATCAAAAGGACGCTGACTGGTCAGCGTCAACACCAGTACCTTTGCTGGCCCGGTGATAAACCCGGCTTGACGCTGGTACACTTCTGTTTTTCCAGAACGATGAGTTGCGAGAATCTGTTCACCTGTCATGGCAGCTTCGCCAGTTCCCGCCAGTGCCGTTCCCCGCGAAAGTACCCGGTGCTGGCCCAGGTTTTTTTTCATCAAGGCTATCTGGCGGTCAATATAGGTGGTCAGGTTTTCATCGGACCTGAGCGTATCGCGGGAAATATTCAGACTGGGAGTTGCCCTCTCATTGCCCAACGGGACGAAGATATTGACGGTGCGATCAAGAAAAGTTTCAGGCAGGGCAAAGCTGCCCTCCTGAATACGGTAAAGGCTGGTCATAGATAAAATCCTTTTATTATTTTTTATTCAGAAGCATCCGGAGTGGATAACGGGGCAATATCATCCGCAGTAATGGCTTTTCCGCCATCCGGGTTCATATCAATGCCACTGCCAATGAGTTGCATAACATCGCTGGTGTGCAGTAAAAGTTGTTTTCCGCAAAACTCAATCGAGCCATCCTTGTGTAATACAAGCGCTGCATTGCCGCAACGAAGGGTAAATTGATCGCCAACATCCAGACGATATGTCGTTCCGACATTGATGGTTTGAGCCAGTTTGACGGAAAGACCATCATTTTTTGTGATGGTGGCATTACGGTCTTCTCCCACGCTGATGGTTTCATTTTTGACAATGGTTTTTGTGCGATCGACCATGATCGTGTGGGTTTCATTGTTTTTTACCGTAGTATTCAGGTCTTTTTCCGCGTGGAACTTCACTTCTTCCGCACCAGTTTTATCGTCAAAGCGCAGCATATTTCCGTTAGTCGGCCCTCCCTGCAATGAGTGGCTGAATATCCCACTCTGCGACGCCATGCCCGGCAGCCCCCACGGCGGCATGGTGTCCTGGTTATAGGTGCGCCCCACGATGATGGGCAAATCCGGATCGCCGTTTTTGAAATCCACCAGTACTTCCTGGCCAATACGCGGGATCTGGATCATGCCAAATCCTTTCCCTGCCCACGGATAGCTGACACGGACCCAGCAGGAGCTGTTTTCGTCATTGTTACCGTAACGATCCCAGCCAAACTGCAGCTTCACCCGGCCATATTTATCCGTCCAGATTTCCTGCCCCGCCGGGCCGGTGACAATGGCGCTCTGCGGGCCTTTGGTGTGGGGTTTGCTCAGGGTTCGTTGTGGGCGGTAAACTTCGCTGGTGGGGTGCAGTTCAAACGTGGTGACATAGGTAAAATGCTGATCCTGACCGCTGTGCTGCGCATTATCCCGTAAAAACAGCGTGGTCTGTACCAGCAGATATTCCTGATTAATTTCTGCCGTCGGGTGATTCATCAACGTAAAGGAGTACCCGGTCATGAGGGTACGGATATGACCGGCCCCATGTGCCCGGCTGCCTGGGCTGCGCTGCGCTTCCATACGAATGCGCGTCAGCATCTCGCCCTCGACCGTAGTGAAGTAATCACCAGGCCATTCGTAATGCTCGTATTCAGCATGACCGGTATCACGCGGACTGGCCACGGTACTTTTCAGCAGCGAACGCGGCTTCATGAAATCAAAATCGTCCATCACCCACTTTCCAGTACGCAGCCTCTCACTGGCCGTAATGGTATGGATAAATTCCTTATCCAGCTTCAGTCCCTCCTGGTGCCACTCCACCAGCGGCGAGTCAGGGCACGCTTTATGACCATTGATGGCATCCGCCAGCACCAGCGTGTGGCTGTTCTCGCTGTGCTCAAACCACCAGTAAATCCCCCATTCCTGCATCAGGCGCTGGATGAAATCGAAGTCGGTTTCACCATACTGCACCTGCCAGGCGCGGGGTGGATAATTTTCCACCAGCCGCTTTTCCACCGGAAAAGAATATTCATCCAGTACTTCATCGAGAATATCCACCACGGTTTTATTCTGGAACGCTTTGTAGTCGCTGGTGTGGGTCAGCAGCTTCAGCCACGGCTCAATGCGTAATTCATACGTTACCGAACGGCCCTCATGGCCGACCACCCTCGCCGCCGTCACCAGCCCGCTGATATACCGTTTTCCGCCACCGTCCAGTTCGATACTGATGCACAGGTCTTTGCCCACCATGGGCTGAAGCGGCAGGTTAGCAGCGGGGGAAACGTACCCCAGGTTCAGGGCGTCCGGCGTTTTAAGCTGTACTGTGTAGGAAA
The DNA here is from genome assembly GCF_005781075.1 of Escherichia sp. E2562. NCBI lineage: Bacteria > Pseudomonadati > Pseudomonadota > Gammaproteobacteria > Enterobacterales > Enterobacteriaceae > Escherichia > Escherichia sp. E2562. The sequence continues at coordinate 40,454 of NZ_VATM01000029.1, forward strand.
ACAGATTCCCAAGCCCTTCCGAACCATTCATGCCTGCAAACAAAAGCATCTGCGGCGGCACCGCACTACCACTTACTGTGACGTTATGCGCGCCCGGACCACCGGCTGCAATCGACGCCGCCGCATCCTGAACTGCACCAGCCATATCCGATATCCCTGCTGCTGCAGCGGCAGCCTGAGCAGCAGCTACTGCGGCTTTAACCAGACCTGACGGTTCCGGCAACGCACCAAACAGGTCCGCCGCGGCCTGTTCTGCCATCTGCTCGGCTGCATCAGCTACATCGGTTGCGGCTGAACCAGGGCTTATACCACCACTTTCTCTGGCTATAAGTGGCGTGGAGATAGCTGGCCCACCGTTACTGCCAGATTTATTACCCGTAGATACAAAACTCATGATATTTATTCCTTTAATATCGGATTAGAATTTAGCGCCCGGCTGCCAGAAAAAATAAGAAATAACCCGCCACTGTCCATCTTTATAATGAAAAAAACATGTCAGATTTAAATCCCCCCGCAAATGCCAAAACATTTCTTTGATGGGGATATTTCTGAATTCAGGATTTGTTGAGCGATAGGTACTTTCAATTTCTATATAATATTCGCCTACAAGTTTATAACGAGGCTTTATAAATTCATACGCTGGCTGACCATAGTTATTTAATAGAACATTCTCTTCAACTCTATTATACACACCACTCGCATTCAGATAAGCATGTACAGGAATATCAGGCATGCTATTTTTCGCCCCACCCACTATCAAAAAAATAATCACAGCGTATATTAGTTTCATTTTTTTACGCTTTTCACAAAAAAATTAGAACCCGGAACCATTCTATTTAACCGCTCAATGACATTTCCCATATAACGAGAGCGCAGTTCCATACCAATATTCATTAACGCACTGGCGTCCCCGGAGAATGGTGTAGTTGCTTTATCTGCATCATCACTATAGTATTCATCAGCAAGATATCCAATAATATGCCCAAGCTCGTGAGACAGCCCTATTTGCTCATGGCAAACTTTTGATGAACCAAGACATTTAGCTGCTGCAACTATATCTTTAGAGTCAAGTTCAACGTATCGACTATTCCAGACAATGGAACTCTGTCGAAAACTATTTGGATCATCATTATCAATTTTAAACACCACCACATCCCAATACCCATGACGATCAGTCTGAATTATTTCTATTGTGAAAGATAAATCCTTGCCATTAAACTTACTGACAAACTCAGACTTCCCAGAAACGGATAAAAAAAATCTTATTATTCCATGTTTGATTAATGACAAAAATAACTTTCCCATGAAAGGCATTTTTCTCCATATCTGTCCAATCAGTTTTTGCATCCCATCTTTTTATCCAATTATATTTCCATCTGAGCAACAATGAGATTGCACCATTTTCACGGTCAATTTTTAAATCTCCCCAGGCATCATTGTCCCTGATATATCGTTTATCCAGCATTAAGTCGTCATAAGCATCGTATGCCTGCTGAATAGCCTCATCCTGAGAGTTACCCATGTTCACCTCCTTATATTGCTATATATCCAATAAACCTGAAGATGCTTGCTTACCCACCAACGCAGATGGGACCAAGAGTAGCCTGAAGTAAACAGATAGCAATCAACTTGAAGTTCATGGGTATATTTGTTTCCCCATCTGCACGTTTATCGTCATATTTTTGTATAGCTATTCTCAGCATTCGTGGGCACATTATTTTTTCTCCAGTCGCAAAGCATCCACATACCGCCCCTTGCTGTTCTGCTGCCAGAACCATCCATGCCCCTGCTGCGCCTGCGTTAACATTTTTGCTAGCCAGCACGGTCACGGCAGG